>JANNEZ010000328.1:0-21194 GCA_031379255.1 Rhodoferax sp.
CGTGAGTTACGACGAATACCACAACCTGATCGAAAAACTCGCCATCAAGGTGCACCAGTCGGGCTGGCAGTTCGACACGATTTTGTGCCTGGCGCGTGGCGGCATGCGCCCCGGCGACATCCTCTCGCGCGTGTTTGACAAACCTTTGGCGATCATGTCCACCAGCTCGTACCGCTCAGACGCCGGCAAGACGCAGGGCAACCTCGACATCGCCCGCTACATCACCACGCCCAAGGGGGAAATCGCCGGCAAGGTGTTGCTGGTGGACGATCTGGCCGACTCCGGCCACACCCTGCACCAGGTGATTGACATGCTGAGGAACAACTACCAACCGATCACCGAGTTGCGCAGCGCCGTCATCTGGACCAAGGCGCTGTCCAATTTCACACCGGATTATTCGGTCGAGTTCCTGCCCACCAACCCGTGGATCCACCAGCCGTTTGAGGGGTATGACGCCATGCGGCCGGAGCAGCTGATTCAAAAATGGAGCGTTTAAATATTGCCCCCATGCTCCGCCGCTGCGCGGGTCGCTGCCCCCCGAGGGGGCTAAATTTCCTCGGGAGCGGCCCGTCGGAAATTTGCGTGGCCCCCGCGACCCACTGCTGTGCGGGCTGCTGCCTGTCGAAGGGCCTGGTTTTACTTGGGACTGCCCGGCGCAAGATTGCACTTTTCCCATGACCCAGCCAATCACCGACCTTATCCACCACCCGTACACGCCGCCAGCGGGGTTTGCATCGCCACAGCCGGGGGTTTTCAAGGCCTCCACCGTCATTTTTCCAAACTCGGCGGCCATGCGGGCGCGCCAGTGGAAAGACAAGACTGGCTATACCTACGGCCTGCACGGAACGCCCACAACCTTCATGCTGGAGGAGCGTTTGGCGTCACTCGAAGGTGGCAGCCAGTGCCTGCTGGTGCCCAGCGGCCTGTCGGCGATCTCCGCAGTTTCCATGGCGTTGCTCAAAACCGGAGACGAAGTGCTGATTCCGGACAACGCCTACGGCCCCAACAAGGCGCTGGCGGAGGGTGAATTGAAGGGCTGGGGTATTTCGCACCAGTATTACGAAGCCCTGAATCCGCAGGATCTGGCCGACAGGATTTCACCCAACACGCGCTTGGTGTGGGTGGAAGCCGCAGGCTCTGTGACGCTGGAGTTTCCCGATGTGTGCGAGCTGGTGCGGGTTTGCCGCGCCAAAGGTGTGCTGGTGGCGCTGGACAACACCTGGGGTGCTGGCCTGGCCTTCAAGCCATTTGACCTCACTAACCTCACGCCAGGCAGCGTCACCCCCACCCCCTTGGCTGTTGACATCTCAATTCATGCCTTGACCAAATACCCCAGCGGCGGCGGCGACGTGCTCATGGGCAGCATCATCACCGTTGATGCGGCCTTGCACCTGAAAATCAAGCTCGCCCACATGCGGATCGGTTTTGGTGTTTCCGGCAATGACGCCGAAATGGTGCTGCGCTCCCTGCCGAGCATTGGCATTCGTTATGCCGCGCACGACGCGTCAACGCGCGCGCTGGCTGCGTGGTGTGTGGGGCGCAGCGAGTTTGCGCAGGTGCTGCACCCGGCCTTGCCCAGTTCGCCCGGGCATGCCCACTGGCGCGCTTTATGCCTTAACGAGGTGGGTGGCGCGGCGGGCCTGTTGAGTGTGGTTTTCAAGCCGGAATATTCCTTGCAGCAGGTAGACGCTTTTTGTGATGCCCTCAGGTTGTTCAAGCTGGGCACCAGTTGGGGCGGACCGATGAGCCTGGTGGTTTCTTACGAGCTCGCGTCCATGCGCCAGACCTGGCCGGCGCACATCGCGCGGGGCCGCGTTGTCCGGTTTTCGATTGGCCTGGAAGCGGTGGCCGATTTGCAGGCGGATTTGGAGCAGGCTTTGACGGCCATGCGGCTGAAAACCGCACAATAATTTCACGCTCGCAACAAAGCGCAAGTTCAAACTGGTAAAGTGTTTGCAACCCGAACTACCACTTCATTGAAGGCACGCCTTGGCAACACCAAATTACGGCTACGAGAAACGTCAAAAGGAATTGGCGAAAAAGAAGAAAAAAGAGGAAAAACTCAAATCCAAAGCCGAGCGCAAAGTGGGTGAGGGGTCTCACGACGAGGCTCAGGGCGGCCAACCGCCGTCTGATGCTGTCAACACCGCACAGACGGGTGGCAGCACGCCCGCTTGACGCGGGATTTCAATTCCCCGCGAGAATCTGCCTCGCCAGCTGGCGCATCGCCTCCATGGCATAACCCTTGGGCGTGAGGGTTTCAGCCGCATCGAAGCTTTTGAAGTTTCGCCGCATGGATTGCAGGTAAACCGGGTCGTAGTGCAAACTCAGCAGTTCCTGCACAACCGGTGCCACGCTCCCAGCCCGCACACGCGTCTGCCAACCTTCCACCACGGTTTTTCCCCGAATCCCGGTCAGTGCGCCCAGGCGCTCGCAAAAATACGCCGCGTCCTTGACGAAAAAGTCGTAGTCTTCCATCAGCAAGGCTACGCGTTGGTCGTCGGGCAGGTGCAGGTTCAGGCAGCGGCCCTGCCGCATGGACTCAATGAGTGAAGCGGGCACCGCCACGTTGCCGACCTTCTTGCTTTCACTCTCCACATAGACCGGCCTTGCGGCGTCGAACTGGCGCAGCGCATCCCATACCAGGGTGTCAAAGCGCTTTTGTGAAGGCTGAGCCAGGCCGGGCAGGCCGCCCAATACCGAGCTGCGGTGGCTGGCCAAGGCCTCCAGATCCAGCACCTGCGCGCCCTCCTGCGCGAGGGCCTGCAACAATCGGGTTTTGCCCGAACCCGTCGTGCCGCATACCACGTGCCAGTCAAAGCGGGCCGCCAGCAGCGGAATGTCCTGCACCAGCGCCGCGCGAAACGCCTTGTAGCCGCCTTCCACGAGTGTGACCCGAAAGCCGATCTGGTCGAGCACCAGGGACAGTGAGCCGCTGCGTTTGCCGCCACGCCAGCAGTAGGCCAGTGGCATCCACGTCTTGGGCTTGTCGATCACATCCCGCTCGATATGCCTGGAAATATTGCCTGCGGCCATCGCTGCGCCGCGCTTCTTGGCTTCAAACGCATTGACCTGCTTGTAGGTGGTGCCAACCGCGATGCGCTCAGCATCGTTCAGGGTGGGCCAGTTCACGGCCCCTGGCAGGTGGTCTTCAGCAAATTCGCCTTCGCTGCGGGCGTCGATGATGGTGTCGAAATCAGCCAGCCGGTGCAGGATGTCTGCGGCAGGTGCAACAAGCACGCTCATCGAAGCAATTTCTGCAACTCGGGCCACACATTGGCCAGCATGATCGGATGGGCCTCGGCCTTGGGGTGGATGCGGTCTGGCTGAAACATCTTTTCCGTGAGTTTGTCGGCGTCGGGGCCATCGGCCACACCCTTGAGCAGAAACGGGACAAGCCCTGTTTTCTGCGCCTTGGCCACTGCGGAAAAGGTGTCGGCAAAACGCTTGCCGTAGTCGGCGCCGTAATTGGGCGGCACCTGCATGCCCACCAGCAAGACCTTGGCGCCAGCCTTGAGCGCGGCGCCGGCCATCTGGGCCAGGTTTTCTTCGGTGGATTTTAGGGGCAGGCCCCTGAGTGCGTCATTGCCGCCCAGTTCGATGATCACCTGCGTCGGTTTGTGTTGCCGCAGCAGGGCCCCCAGCCGAGACACACCGCCAGAGGTGGTGTCGCCGCTGATGCTGGCATTGACAACTTTGGCCGCTATCTTTTCAAAAGCAAGCCGCTTTTCCATCAATGCCACCCAACCGGTGCCGCGCGCCAGGCCGTATTCGGCGCTAAGTGAGTCGCCCACCACCAAAATCGTCCGGACAGGCTTGTTCTGCGCGTGAACCGCCCCAAATGGAAAGCTGAGCGGAACCAGCGCCAGCGCGCCTGCGATAAAGTGTCGTCGGTACAAAGAAAATCCCATGCTTCAATCAGATTCAACTTCCAATGCCCAAGCGATCATTTCGGTTGACCATGTTTTCAAATCCGTAGTCGATTCCACCGGAACACTGGACATTTTGCGCGATATCGATTTTTCGCTCGCCAAAAAGGAAACCGCAGCCATTGTCGGGGCATCCGGCTCGGGCAAAAGCACGCTGCTGTCGATCATCGCCGGGCTCGACACACCCACGCGCGGCACCGTCAAACTGGCCGGGCAAGACCTGTTCACCATCGATGAAGACGAACGCGCCGCCCTGCGCGCCCGTCAGGTGGGTTTCGTCTTCCAGAGTTTTCAGTTGCTGGGCAACCTCACGGCACTGGAAAACGTGATGCTGCCGCTGGAGCTTGCGAGCATGAAAAACGCCCGCAAACTCGCCAATGACATGCTGGACCGTGTCGGCCTCGGGCAGCGCCTGGGCCATTACCCGAAGGTTTTGAGCGGCGGCGAACAGCAACGCGTGGCGTTGGCGCGGGCCTTCGTTGTGCAACCCGCTGTGTTATTGGCCGACGAGCCCACCGGCAGCCTGGACTTCGCCACCGGCGAGACCATCATGAAGCTGATGTTTGATTTGAACGAGGAACTGGGCACCACGCTGGTGCTGGTGACGCACGACCGGGCGATTGCGGACCGCTGCCATCGGAAGATCACGATTGAAGCGGGGCAGGTGGCGCAGAACGCCTGAAGCGCTCCCCGACACCTGCAAGCTCAGCCGCGGCGCGCCGATTCAATTGCAGCGATGTCGATCTTGGTCATCTCCATCATCGCCTCGAACGCGCGTTTGGCGGCTGCGGGATCAGGATCGGTTACCGCTGCGGTCAGAGCGACCGGCGTGATCTGCCAGGACAGGCCCCATTTGTCCTTGCACCAACCGCACGCGCTCTCCTGGCCGCCGTTGCCGATGATTGCGTGCCAATAACGGTCGGTTTCGGCCTGGTCAAGGGTTGCGACCTGGAACGAGAATGCTTCGTTGTGCGTGAACGCGGGTCCGCCATTGAGCCCGAGGCAGGGAATTCCCATCACTGTGAACTCCACTGTCAACACGTCCCCTTTCTTGCCCGAGGGAAAGTCTCCCGGCGCCACGTGCACCCTGCCAACCGATGAATCGGGAAAGGTCTGTGCGTAGAAACGCGCCGCGTCCACGGCGGCGCCGTCGAACTAAAGGCAAATCGTATTTTTCGCTAGACTGGCGCACACCACACGAATTTGCCTTGCAGGCTGACCTTAAGGCCAGCCTGCAAGGCATTCAAACAGCCGGTAAATCTAACTTGTGATCGGTACTGATTCGGGGTCAGGGTCAAACCTTGGACTTCTGGATAAACGATTGGTACGGGGATTGGGGGCAGGTCACTTGGTAATGATCGCAATTTTTCTCAGTGCGCTTTTCACCGCGAAAATGATCCGAGGCTATTTGGAAGGTGGTGAAAGGCTGTTCGCCTATATTGGTCTGTTTTCGTTTGCAATTATTGTGTTTTCTCCTAATTCATAAGGCAATACGGCGAATCTTTAGGTAGTGCCCAGAGATTCCTTTGTGGTGCACCCCCTCCGCCGCTCAGGCCATGGGTTTCATGTTGCAAATGTTCTTCAACCGGTGCCGGTGCTCATCCGGCCTTCTTCCCCCGAACAGCCTTGCCGCCCTTGGGCTTGTCCTCAGGCGTCACAAACCCGATAGGCCGTTTGGGCGGATCGGGCGGAATGGTCAGTTCACGCAGCGCATCAAACACTTGGCGCAACTGATTGCGCGTATTGCGGCTGAACGTGTCGTGCGACAGCTCCAGCCGCTCGGTGGAGAGTTCCAGCTCAGTGAGCCGCTTGGCCAGATCGGCATGCACGCTGCTGGCCTGGCGCAACTGCACAAACGCCCGCACCACATAAATCCCCATCTCCACCGCCTGGGCGGAGGCCAGCACATTGGCCAGCGCCACAGAAGTGGCTCCGGTTGTTTGAACAACACTCTCCGATTTATAGGTGGGCTCTTGAGAAATGGCTCGGCTAGCCTGAACTGTTTTTCCCGAAAGATTGGCGAAGCCATGGCGGCCTGAATCCCGGCAGCGACCGCGAAGGCGGCTCAGCGGGCGCGGGCTCATTTGTTAATATGGGTATTAACATTTTTCCAAAATAACCAAAATCGTCACGGTTTTCAAGCTTTAAAGCTCCTGAAGTCACGTGAAATCCACGAAATGAGCTATAAATATAATAGCACTTACAAACCACCGCCTCTAGCGTCCAAACAAAGTGGCCAGGCGCTGCGGGGTAAATGCCAAGCAGGCAACGGAAGCAGGCAACGGGGTCAGGTTTTGCATTACATATTTCACCCCAAGCTTCAGGCTCTGATCCAAACCATGCAAAATTTATACGCTATACATTTAATAGCGAAATACGTCCATTTCACGAGACTTTAAGCTCCAAACAGCTTGAATTCTTATGGACAAAGGCTCAAATGACTTAATTGTTAACACACATGTTAACAATCAGCCATTCGCCACTCCCTGGCCTGTACAACGCCACGGGCAAAGGCGCCAGGTCTTGCATCGCGGCATTGCCCCTCTCACCGGCTAAGGCCGGGGGTTCCAGGTGGCTTGTGTTTTTGAGCCGGTGCGGCAGTGCTACCGCGCCATCTCGATGAGCTCAATATCCTTCTTGAGCAAGTCATTGATCAGCGCAGAAAAATCCACCCCCTTGGCGCTGGCCAGTGCGGCCAGCGTGGCCTGCACCTTCTGATCCAGGTACACCGGCAAATTCAGCTGCGCCCCAGCCCTGTAGAACTGCCCGCGCTTGGCCCCTGAGAAATCAATCTCGGTGGGCATATCGTCATCAATGGGTGTGGTCTGTGCATTCATGGTGGTCACCTTGGTGAAATCGCTTTAACGGGGTTCATTCTCATACTGCTGGTGTTCACGCTTCGTGGCGTCGCGCGCTGAAATGATGCGCACTGTCACATTGATAGGCCCGCTGTGCTGGTAGGTGTGCGACACCGCCAACAGCTTGCCCTCGCTGGACATGCCCAGCGTAAACCAACGCTCCTCGAATTCGCTGTGCGCCGCATCGAACATGGTCAGCGCCAGGGCATCGCGCAATACCGTGGCCGCCTGCACAAACGTCACGCCGTTGTGTTTGGTGATATTCGATTGCGCCTTGACCGGGTCCCATGTGATGTCGAGTTGCAGCGCGCCTGTGTCGTCCGCGCCAGTCATGCGGGCGCGCCAAGCAGGCGGCGCGCCTGATGCTTGAGCTGCTCGCGCAGCATGGCCCCGAGCGCTTGCGGGGTGGGCAAACCAGCGGCTTGCGCGCTTTGGGCAAGCACATCAGGCAATTCAACTTGAACGGTGGTCATGAGGAGTTCTCATCTATGGCGACTCAATGGGAGCCGGGTGGCCTGCAGGTATGGTAATGCGATTTTCAAATCGATTGGCCATGCCCGTATGGGTGCCCAGCCCTTCGAACAAAAAAACATGCGGCCAACAGGCCGGAGGCGGGGTTTTGAGCGCGACTTGCGTCCAGGCAATTTTCGGTTTTTTTTATTTTATTTTATTAAGAATTTTAATATACTATAAAAATAGATCGTAAGTCTTGTGTTTAATTATTTAAGTGCTATATTTTATTAATAAATAATGATGAATTATTGTTCATTTAATTTTTTCATATAAACTTTTTTTAAAGGGCGTTATTGCCACCAATCTATGGTTACCTGCACTGATCGAGCGTGAGCCGGTTTGTTAAGTTGATAGAGGTGTGAAGATGAAAGAGCTGCCTTTGAACGGCCGAATCGCCAAAAATCTCAAGCTGTCGGTCCGTTCTTGATACCAACGTCGTTTCCGAGCCATTGAAACTCACCGGTAATGTCGGGGTATTGACCTGGATCGATGCTCAATTGGTCGAAACACTTTATCTGTCTACGATCAGCTTGGCCGAGTTGCGCTTTGGCATCGCGGCGCTGCCCGCCGGCAACCGCCGGGACATGCTTCACACCAGTCTTGAGCAACGCATCTTGCCCTTGTTCGCCGGGCGAATCCTGTCTTTTGACACAGCGGCTTCTGAAGCCTACGCTGTGCTTCGCGCCCGCGCTCGGGCCCAGGGGAAGGCTATCTCGCCCGCAGATGGCTACATTGCCGCCACGGCCACGGCCCATGGTTTGATGGTCGCCACGCGGGATACCGGCCCTTTTGAGGCGGCTGGTTTGAGGGTCATCAACCCTTGGGATAGCCAGCGCTGAAGTTGCTTTTGACCCCATCCCACGGCCATGCCGGCCCCGAATTTGCTCGTGACCGTGATCGTTATGACCGCGCCCAGCAACCCGATAATCAAGCCATGTCTTCCCCCAAAACCCTGTTCGGCTTCCACGCAGTGGGCGTGCGCCTGAAAACGGCGCCGCAGTCGGTGATTGAAATACACTTCGACGTGGCACGGCGTGACGCGCGGATGCGTTCGTTTATTGACAAGGCGCAAGAAGCCAAAGTCCGCCTGATGGAGTCTGACGGCATGGCACTGGCGCGGCTGTGCGGCGGGCACGGACATCAAGGCGTGGTGGCGCGGGTCAAGGCGGTGGCCCAGGTCACGTCGCTGGACGAGTTGCTGGAAAATCTCGAAGCTGCCAATGCGGCGTTGCCCGAATCTCAACGCAGGCCGCCGCTGTTGCTGGTGCTGGACGGCGTGACCGACCCGCACAATCTGGGCGCCTGCCTGCGCGTGGCCGACGGCGCCGGGGTGCATGCGGTGATTGCGCCCAAGGATCACGCAGCGGGTATCAACGCGACGGTGGCCAAGGTGGCCAGCGGCGCGGCGGAGACGGTGCCGTATTTCATGGTGACCAATCTCGCGCGTACGCTCAAGGAACTCAAGGAGCGCAATATTTGGGTCATCGGCACCAGCGATGCGGCTGAGAAAACCATCTACCAGGCCAGCTTTAAGGGCGCTGTGGCGCTGGTTCTGGGTGCGGAGGGCGATGGCATGCGGCAGCTTACAGCGAAGACCTGCGACGAGCTGGTCAAAATACCGATGCAGGGTGCCGTGGAGAGCCTGAATGTATCGGTGGCGAGCGGGGTTTGCCTCTATGAAGCGGTGCGGCAGAGGCTGGGACCGTCGCCTTAAGAAAAAAATCTTGTATTTTTAATATTATGATTTAATTTGAATTAATATTAATCATTTTTTATATAAAATATGTAGCTAAATAGGGTTATTTTATGAGACTTCAAAGGTATATTTTTTCTTCACTAATTGTTTCAGTAGGTTTATTGGGCTGCACCCAAGAGCAACAAAACAAAATCAGCCGCGATATCCAGAACTGGACGGGCACCAACGGCGTGTTGGAAGTCTATGCCGGCGACAAGGTGGTGCGCCGCTTTTTGAAGATCGACAAGTTGTCAACCGCCTTGGGCACCGATGACAACAAGCCAAGGCCTTACCGTTTTGGCTACGGCGTCCTCGATGAAAACCTCAATATGATCGCCGACCCGGGCGAGAAAAAGGTCTATTTCGAGATCAGCGACTACGCGTCGAACTACGTCTTCTTCGAAAGCCCACGCTAAGCAAGTGTGGGACTGGTTTTTGCGCCGGGCCGCCCCAAGCAAAAATGCGGCCCCCTCGGGGGGCAGGGAGCCACACGCAGTGGGCGACCGTGGGGGCTTCAAACCCACCCGAACCAACCCAGCACACCGCCCGCGCCGAGCAACCACAGGAGGTGTGTTTTGGTGCGCCAGACAATCATCGTGGCAACACAGGCCACCAGCCAGACATGCCAGTCAGCCAGCGTTTTGCCCAGGCTGGTGGCGAGAATCCAGCCGGTGGCAATCAGCAGCGCTACAACAATGGGCGCCATGCCCGTTTTGAACGCCCGAACGGATCGCCGCTCCCGGTTTTGATGGCCCCAGCGGGCTGCCAAGAAGGTGAGCGTGGTGCTGGGCAACAAAATACCGAGCATCGAGACGGCAACACCCAGCAGGGCCCACCTGTAGCCGCCGGCGTTCATGCCCACATTCCATCCCATCAGCGCGACAAACAAGACATTGGGGCCTGGAGAGGCTTGCGCCAACGCGATGCTGGCAGTGAACTGCGGATCCGAGAGCCAATGGCGCTCAGTGACCAGATAGCGGTGCATGTCGGGCACCGTGGTGATGGCGCCACCGACTGCCAACAGCGACAGCGAAGCGAAATGGAAAAACAGGGCCAACCAGTCGGCGGGCGCGAGATTCAAGGTCATGCCGGGTCAGCCGGCAGCCGTCGCCAGGCCCAAACACAGGCCAGACCGCCCAAACCGATCAGCACCCAAAACAAGGGAACCCGCAATACGGCGATGGCCACAAAGGTCAGCGCAATCAGCGCCCAGCAGGCGGCCGGCCCCATCACGTTTTTCCCCAGCGCCGGAATCAGCTTGAGGCCGACCGCCGCAATCAAGCCTGCCGCCACCGCACCCATGCCGCGCAGGGCCCCTTGTGCGCGCGGGGAATCTGCGAGGCCGGAAAACAAGGTTGCCAACACCAGCACGACCAAGAGTGGAAATACCAGAATTCCCGCCAGGGCCGCCAAGGCGCCGCGTGTGCCGAAGTGGCGGTCGCCGATCATCAAGGCAAGATTCACGACGTTGGGGCCCGGCAACACCTGCGCGACGGCCCAGTCTTCGACAAACTCTTCCATCGTCAGCCATTTCTTCTTCTCCACCAGCTCGCGTTGCACCACGGCCAAAACGCCGCCGAAACCTTGCAGAGCAAGCCAGGTCATGGACCAGAAGAGATCAGAGAGGGATTGGGGCCGTGCAGTTGCCATGGGTCAATTATCAGGCCCGTGTTTCATCGGGCGCGTGTTTCGCAAGGCGCAGTTTCACAGTTTCAGTTCATACGTCTCGGCAATGAGATCGTGGCCAAATCCCCGGTAGGCCTCGGACTTGACGAGTTGAAAGCCACGGCGCTGGTAGAGGCCGCGCGCGGCTTCGAGGCAGCTGTTGGTCCACAACACCATTTTTTTATAAGCTTTGGCGCGGGCGAAGTTGATGCATTCGTCGGTTAAACGCGCGCCCAGCCCCAGGCCACGGGCTTCGGGTGTGAGTATCAGCATACGCAACTGCGCAACGGTTTTGGACTTGCGCGCCACAAACACCGAGCCGGCGCGTTCGCCGTTCACTTCCGCGATCCAGCAACGCTCCCATTGCGGCTGGTGTTTCTGCATGTAGCGCGCAACAATGCCCGCCACCAGCGCTTCGAATTCCGAGTTCCAGCCGTATTCCCGGGAATAAAGGTCGCCATGCTGCTGGATCACCCAACCCATGTCACCGGGTCGGGGCTCTCGCAAGAGAATGGTGGGAGTCGGGAGAGTGCCTGCCATACGTGTCGCTTCCGGAATTTCACTGGAATTATTGACTATATGATTCCGGCATGCCCGTTTCGAACTCTTTGGCTGCAAAAGTTGCTCCGTTACCATTGACCGCTGCGCCAACACTGCCGTGGGCGCCGCAGACGGAAGCGTCCAAACGCGAGTTGCGCCGGGCGCTTGGGCAGTTTGGCACCGGTGTGACCGTGATCGCCACACGGGGGGATGACGGCCGCCTGGTCGGTGTCACGGCCAATTCATTCGGCGCCCTGTCGCTGGAGCCGCCGCTCGTGGTGTGGGCGTTGCGTGTCAACTCGGCAAACCTCGCGGCATTTGAATCGGCAGGGCGATTTGTCGTGAGTGTTCTGGCCGAAGCCCAGGTTGAGCTCTCGCGCACCTTCGCCTCCCATTCCAGCGACAAATTTGAAGGTGTTGCCTGCGCCTTGAACCCGCATGGCATGCCGCTGCTTCACGGAGCCTGCGCCTGGTTTGAATGCAAGACCGTGTCACGCCAGATCGCCGGCGATCATTGCCTTTTTATCGCCGAAGTTGAAGCCTTCTCCAGCAGTGATGTGAACCCGCTGCTGTTTCACGCGGGCCATTACGTCACATTGGGCTCCAGGCTCTGAGCCATCCCCGGAAAAAGAATCGATATGTTGCAAGAACGCATAGAAGCCAAATGGATTGACGCCTTCGCGGAAACATTTGCGTTGTGTGGTGTCAAAACGGGCGACACGGCGGCGATCCTCTCTGAGACGCAGTCGCGCGCGCTCAATGTGCAACTGGCGGAGCTGGCCTTGTTGCGCCTGGGCGCCAAGGTTTTCCATCTGGTGCTCGTGTCGCCCAAATCCCTTGCGCCCGTTCCAGTGCGCTCCACCGGCGCGTCGGATGCCATTCAGGCGCTGGCGCCGGTTGTTGGCGCGCTGTCGGGTACGGCATTTGTAGCGGACGTCACCGTTGAAGGTTTGCTGCATGCGCCTGAATTGCCCCAAATTCTGGCAGGCGGCGCCCGCGTGTTGATGGTATCGAATGAACACCCGGAAGTGCTGCAGAGGTGCCTGCCAGACGCTGCGCTTGAACCCAAAGTCAAAGCGGGCATGAAGCGTTTGCGCGCGGCCAAAACAATGCATGTGAGCTCGGCCGCAGGCACGGACTTGCGCATTGCGTTGACGGGTGCCGTCGTGGGCGGTGGCTGGGGCTACACCGCGCGGCCGGGCACTATTTCGCATTGGCCCGGTGGCATTTGCCTGGCCTTTCCGGCTGCGGGCAGTGTGAACGGCGTGTTGGTGCTGGCCGAGGGCGACGTGAACCTTACTTTTAAACGTTACCTTGCCAGTCCCGTGTCCCTGACGGTTGAAAACGACTATGTCACCGAGATTGCCGGCAAAGGACTGGACGCCGAGCTGATGCGGGGATACTTTGCCGCCTGGGGCGACCGCGAGGCTTACGCCGTATCCCACGTGGGTTGGGGCATGAACCCGAAAGCGCGCTGGGATTCGATGGCGTTTTACGACAAGGCCGATTTCAATGGCACCGAGCTGCGCGCTTTTGCCGGCAACTTTCTTTACTCCACCGGCGCCAATGAAGTTGCCAAACGGCACACGCTGGGGCACTTTGACTTGCCCATGAAAAATTGCACGGTAAAGCTGGACAGTGACACCATTGTCGATCAAGGGCGTTTATGTGGAGATCTGGCGTGACCGAACTGCCGTTTTACATCGAGCGGGGCAGTGGCGACACGGCGGTGTTCCTGTTGCATGGCGTGGGCGGTGGCCACCGCGCGTTTGACGCGACCTTGCCTTCCTTGGCGCTGGCCGGCTACCGCGCCATTGCCTGGGATGCGCCGGGGTACGGGGCGTCGCGGGCGGGTGAACCCCTGAGCATGGCCCTGTTTGCGGATTCACTGTTGCGCTTGGTTCGCCATGTCGGCGCTCGGTGCAACGTGGTGGTGGGGCACAGCATGGGCGGCATGGTGGCGCAGGAAGCCTGCTTGCGGCAACCGTCTGCCTTTGACGGGCTAGTGCTTTTCGCCACCTCTGCGGCCTTTGGCAAACCCGGCGGAAACTGGCAAAAGGAGTTTTTGAAGAGCCGTTTTGCCGCGTTGGACGCGGGGCTCGGCATGGAGGGTCTGTCCCCGGTTTTGGTCGGCGGCATGCTGGCGCTGGGGGCCTCGGCGCAAACCCGGAGAGCCGCGACAGCACTGATGGGCGCCGTGCCGGAGGCAACCTACCGCGCCGCGCTGGCCGCGATTGTGTCGTTCAACCGTTTGGAGAACCTGGCGCGCATCACCTTGCCGGTGCTCTGCCTGGCCTGTGACGAAGATAAAACGGCGCCACCGCCGGTGATGGAGAAAATGGCCGGCCTGTTGCCCAACGGCGAATACCGAAGCCTGGCGCATGCCGGGCACCTGGGCAACATGGAGCAACCCCGCGCCTTCAACGCCGCCTTGCTGGATTTCCTGCGCAAGAACTTCCCGCTCAAGGAATGAAGACCATGCCCACTGCTATTCCGTCCAGCAATCCGCCAACCGACGCGGTCAAGCCTTACCAGCCCCCGTGCATCGCCGGGGATTGCGTCGCGTTGACCCCCAAACAGGAAAAGCTGCTGGCCATCGCCGCCGACCTGGGCGCGAACCGGTTTGCCCAACGGGCAGGGCAGATTGACCGCGACGCCGTTTTCCCCTTTGAAAATTACGCAGATTTGCGCAAGGCGGGTCTCTTGGCGATTTGTGTCCCTGAGGCGTATGGCGGCCTGGGCGCCGATTTCGCCACGTACGTGATGGTTGCCGCGGAAATCGGCCGCCATTGCGGCGCCACCGCGCTCACGCTCAACATGCATGTGAGTTCCTGCCTCTGGACCGGCATGATCGCCGACGACCTGACGATGACCGCCGAACAACGTGCCAACCACGAGGCGCACCGCACCGTGCATTACCAGCGCATTGTGCAAGACGGCAAGGTGTATTCGCAGCCGTTTTCCGAAGGTGGCGCGGCGGCAGCGGGCAAGGCGCCCTTTGGAACCTTGGCCAAAAAAGTGGCGGGTGGCTACCTCATCAACGGCAAGAAGATTTTCGCGTCGCTTGCCGGCGCGGCCGACTATTACGGCATTTTGTGCACGCTGGACAAACCCGGTGCCACGCAGCGCGACGCGATGTACCTGGCGGTTGACAAAAACCTGCCCGGTGTGAGTGTGGTGGGCGACTGGGACCCGCTGGGCATGCGCGGTACCGTCAGCCGCACGCTTTTGTTCAAAGACGTGTTTGTGCCCGAGGTCGAACGCATGATGCCCGAGGGCCTGTACGCGCAGGCCGCTTCGCGCTGGCCGCACATGTTTGCCACTTTGTCGCCCACCTACATGGGCATTGCACAGGCGGCTTATGACTTCACCGTGCAGTACCTGCGCGGCGAGTTGCCCGGCACACCGCCGGTGAAGCGCCGCATGTACCCGACCAAACAAATCGCGGTGGCCGAGATGAAGGTCAAGCTGGAGCAGACCCGCGCCATCTTTCTGCAAAACGCGCGCGCGGCCCGGGTGGATCCAAGCAAGGAGATCCGCCTGGGCCTCTACGCCGCGCATTACACCATCATGGAAAACGCCAACGACATCTGCCGCCTGGCCGTGCGCACCTGTGGCGGGCAATCGATGCTCAAGAGCCTGCCGCTGGAGCGCATGTACCGCGACTCGCGCTGCGGCTCTTTGATGTTGCCCTGGACAGCCGAGCTGTGCATTGACCGCCTGGGCCGCGAGACGCTTTACGAATCCGGCGAACAGGACGAGCCCGACGTGCTTTGACGCCCGCCGCCTGACATGAACTTCGCGGACACCATCCGCCGCCATGCCGAGGCCGCTCCCAACAGCATCGCGCTGCATTGCAACGGGCAGGACACCTCGTACCGGCAACTCTGGCAGCAGATTGAGGCGGCAAGCGGGGCCTTGCTGAACCAGGGCGTCAAGCCCGGCGGGCGCGTTGCCTGGCTTGGTTTGAACGACCCGGCGATGCTGGTCTTGCTGTTTGCGCTGTCGCGGCTGGGCGCCATTCTTCTGCCGTTGAACTACCGGCTGGCCCCCCTGGAGCTGGCGGCCATTTTGGCGCATGCCCAAGCCCGGTTCCTGGTGGCAGATGGCGCGAATTTCGAGGTGGCGCAGTTGCTGGCAGCTTCGGGAAAAGTCGCGCTTTTGCCTGCCAAAGGCTTGTTGGCAAGTCCGGTTGGCGCGGCCAAAGCTGTGCCTCCGGATTTGCCTGCGATTGACGAATCAGCCCCGGCGCTGCTTGTCTACACCTCGGGCACCACAGGCAAACCGAAGGGCGCCTTGCACACCCAAGCGGGTTTGATTGCCAATTGCGTGGCCTCGCAGCATGCCCACAGTTTCACGGCGCGCGACCACGTGCTCACGGCGCTGCCGATGTTCCATGTAGGCGGCCTGTGCATCCAGACCCTGCCTGCGCTGCACACCGGCGCGCGTGTGACGCTGCACGCCCGTTTTGACGCGTCAGCCTGGTTGCATGATGTGCAGGCGCTGCGGCCGACTGTATCCCTGCTGGTGCCGGCCACCTTGCGCGCGGTGCTGGCGCACCCGGATTTCGAGGCAACGGATGTGTCTTCGCTGAAGTTGCTCAACGCGGGCTCGTCGAGCATTCCGCTGTCGATGATCGAGGCCTTTCATGCGCGCGGCGTTCCGGTGTGCCAGGTGTATGGCGCCACCGAAACCGGGCCGGTGTCGATCTACCTGCAGCGCCACGAGGCGGTGCGACACGCGGGCAGCGCGGGCAGGGCAGGGCTGAACGTGGCGGTGCGCCTGGTCGGTGAAACCGGGCTTGAAGCGGGCGCAGGCGACATTGGCGAAATCTGGCTGAAGGCCCCCAATGTCATGCGCGAATACTGGCGCGAGCCGGGCAATCCTTCGTTTCAAGGCGGTTGGTTTCACACGGGCGACCTGGCGCGGCAGGACGCTGACGGCTTTTACTGGGTGGTCGGCCGCAGCAAAGACATGATCATCTCGGGCGGCGAAAACATTTACCCCGCCGAAATCGAAAATGTGCTGGCAGACTGCCCGCTGATCGCCGAAGTGGCGGTGCTTGGCGTACCCGACGAACGCTGGGGCGAGGTGGCGGTAGCCGTTGTCGTGTTGGCGCCGGGCGCCCAATTGGCATCAGCCGATGTGTTGAAGCTGCTGGAGGGCAAACTCGCCCGCTTCAAACACCCGCGCAAGGTGGTGTTTGCCACGACGCTGCCCAAAACGGCGCTGGGCAAGGTCCAAAAACCGGAACTCGCCAGAAGCCTCGCCCCTCAATAAGCTGGTTCAATACACCGGCTCAAACTTGCGGATCGCAGCGCGCACGTCAGCGCCCAGTTTGAAGCCGTCGCCAAACTTCGCCGCCAGTTCATCGGCGCGTTTCTCAAACGACTCAATGCCCATGCCGTAGATGAACTGCATGGCGCCACCGGCCCAGGCCGGGAAACCAATGCCGAAGATGCTGCCGATGTTGGCGTCATGCACCGTGGTCAACACACCCTCGGCCAGGCAACGCGCGGTCTCGACCGACTGGCGGAACAGGATGCGGTCTTTCAGGTCGGTGATGTTCCAGGCCACGCCCTGTTTTTCAAAGGTGGCGGCGAGTTGTGGCCACAGCGCTTTTTTGGCGCCCTTTTTGGCGTCGTCCTTCGTGGGGTAATCGTAAAAGCCGCCGCCGCCCGCGCGGCCCGGGCGCTTGAATTCCTTGACCATTTTCTCGACCAGCAACTGGCCGGCAGTGGCCACGTAGGGCTTGCCTTCGGCAGCAAAGTCGGCCTTGGTCTGCTCCATCACGTGCACGCTCAAACTCATCGATGTTTCGTCGATCACCGCCAGCGGCCCCACCGGCATGCCACATTGCACACCGGCGTTTTCAATCGCCGCTGCGGGGATGCCTTCGCTCAACATCGCCACGCCTTCCATGACAAAAGTGCCAAACACGCGGCTGGTGAAGAAGCCGCGCGAGTCGTTCACCACAATCGGGATCTTGCCGATGGCCTGCACATAGTCAAAGGCGCGGGCCACGGTTTCGTCGTCGGTCTGTTTGCCGCGAATGATCTCCACCAGCTTCATCTTGTCCACCGGGCTGAAGAAGTGGATGCCGATGAATTTCTCCGGCTTGGCCGAGGCCTTGGCCAGCCCGCCGATGGGCAGCGTGGAGGTGTTGGAGGCGAAGAAACCGCCGGCGGCCAGCAGGGGCTCGGCCTCTTGGGTTACCTTGGCCTTCAAATCACGGTTTTCAAACACGGCTTCGATGATGAGGTCGCAGCCCTGCAAATCGGCGGCGCTGTCGGTGGCGGTGATGCGGTCCAGCAAATCCTTTTGGTCGTACGGACTCATGCGGCTTTTGGCCACACGCGCATCGGTCAGCTTTTGCGAATACGCCTTGCCCGCGTCGGCCTTCTCCTGGCTGACGTCTTTGAGCACGGTGCTGATGCCCCGGCTGGCCTGCGACCAGGCGATGCCGGCGCCCATCATGCCCGCGCCGAGGATGCCGACCTTCGACGGTTTGTATTTGGGGACGTCTTTGGGCCGGGACTGGCCGCTCTTGATCGCGTTCATGTTGAAGAACGTGGTGATCATTGCGCGGGCATTTCGGCCAACAAACAGTTTGGCCAGGTAACGCGACTCGATGCGCAAGGCGGTGTCGAAGTCCACCTGCAGGCCTTCCACCATACACGCGAGAATGGCTTCGGGGGCCGGGTAAAGCCCGCGCGTTTTCTGCTTGAGCATGGCCGGCGCCACCGACAACATGCCCGCGATTTTGGGGCTGTCTGGCGTGCCGCCGGGGATTCTGTAATCTTTGGCTTCCCACGGGTGCTGCGCCGCCGGCGAGGTGGCCAGCCAGGCCAGTGCGGCCTTGCGCATGTTGGCGCCAGCGTCGCCATCGTCGCTATTAGCCTTCACCAGCTCATGCACCAGGCCCATGTCTTTCGCCTCACGCGGCGAAAAGGTCTTGCCTTCGAGCACATGGGGCATGGCGGCCTGCAGGCCCAGGTGGCGCGTCATTTTGGTGACGCCGCCCGCGCCAGGCAACAGGCCCAGCGTGACCTCGGGCAAGCCGAGCAGGATTTTGTTGTCGTCTACGGCCACACGAAAATGGCCGACCAGCGCGGTCTCAAAGCCGCCGCCCAGCGCCGTGCCGTTGAGCAGGGTGGCGACGGGCACGCCCAGCGATTCAATGGCGCGGAACTTGGCTTTGGTGCCTTCGACGCGCGCGAACACTTCTTTGGCATCAGGATGTAGGTTGCGCATCGTGCCCTTCAAGTCGGCGCCGGCAAAGAAGGTTTTTTTGTTTGACGCGAGCAGGATGCCCTTGAAGGCGTCGCCCAGTTTGGCCTTGTCGGCCGTGAGCAGGCCGACTAGCTCGGTCATGTCCTCGCCCCATTGCATGCTCATGGTGTTGACGGCACTGTCGGGCTCGTCAAAGGTGACAGTGGCGACTTTGCCAAAGGTTTCTTCAGAGATCGAGTATTTAATATTTTTCATTAAAATTAGCGAAAATAATATGCAAAACAGCTACTGAATAGATAACAAACTATTTAAATAATACGAGACTTAGTAATCAAAAAAATTCAATAAAATTATTGGTAATTAAATTCTCTCAACAATCGTGGCAATACCCATGCCGCCACCCACACACAAAGTGGCCAGGCCGTAACGCAGCTTGCGGCGGTGCAGCTCGTCAACCAGGGTGTTCAAAATCATCGCGCCGGTGGCGCCCAGCGGATGGCCCATGGCGATGGCGCCGCCGTTGACGTTGACTTTTTCGTGCGGCACGCCCATCTCTTTCATGAAGCGCATGGGCACGGCGGCAAATGCCTCGTTCACTTCAAACAGGTCAATCTGGTCAATCGTCAAACCGGCTTTGGCCAGCGCCTTGCGCGCGGCCGGCATGGGGCCGGTGAGCATGATGGTCGGGTCTGCGCCGCTGAGGGCGGCCGCCACAATGCGCGCGCGCGGCGTGAAGCCGTGGGTTTTGCCGGCGGCTTCAGAGCCAATCAAAATGGCCGCTGCGCCGTCCACAATGCCGGACGAATTGCCGGCATGGTGCACGTGGTGGATGCGCGCCACCTGCGGGTAACGCTGCATCGCCACCTGATCGAAGCCCATGGCGCCCATCTGCTCGAAGGCTGACTTGAGCGAAGCCAGGCCCTCCATCGTGGTGTGGGGCTTGATGAACTCGTCAAAATCCAGAATCGTCTGGTCCAGGAAATCTTTCACCGGCACCACCGAGCCTGCAAAAAAGCCGCCTTCGCGGGCCTTGGCGGCGCGCTTCTGGGATTCGAGCGCGAAGGCGTCCACGTCTTCGCGCCGGAAGCCGTCCAGCGTGGCGATCAGGTCGGCGCCGATGCCCTGGGGCACAAAATCGGTCTGCAGATTGGTTTCGGGGTCGCGCGCCCAAGCGCCGCCGTCGGAGCCAAGCGGCACGCGGCTCATGCTTTCAACGCCACCGGCCACCACCAGGTCTTCCCAGCCCGAGCGCACCTTTTGCGCGGCCATGTTCACGGCCTCCAGCCCCGAGGCGCAGAAGCGGTTGATCTGCACGCCCGAGGTGGTGAACGCCCAGCCGGCTTTCAGCGCCGCCACCTTGGCGATCACCGAGCCCTGTTCGCCCACCGGCGAGACCACACCCATCACCACGTCGTCAACCGCTGCGGTATCAAAGTCGTTGCGCCGCTGCAGCTCGGTGAGCACGCCGGCCAGCAAGGTGACGGGTTTGACTTCATACAGGCTGCCATCTTTTTTGCCCTTGCCACGGGGGGTGCGGATGGCGTCGTAGACATAGGCTTCGGTCATGGGAGTTCTCCAAAAGAAGGGCAATCGGGAGTGATCGGGAGTGATCGGGGGTGAGTCGGTGACAGATAAAAGGCAACAAACAGTGTATTCTTTTCAGGCCAGAATTGCCTGTGCCACCCATCCGTGCCAGTCCAACACGCGACAGCCCTCCAGAAAGCCCACCCATGATCGAACGCAGCCTTTTCACCCCCGAGCACGAAGCCTTCCGCGACAGCTTCCGCCGTTTTGTCGCCAAAGAAATTGCGCCCTTCCATGAAGCGTGGGAAGAGCAGGGCTACGTGGACCGCGCGGTGTGGAACAAGGCGGGGGAGAACGGCTTTTTGTGCATGACCATGCCCGAGGAATACGGCGGAGCCGGGGCCGACAAGCTCTACAGCGTGATCCAGATGGAAGAGCTGAGCGGCCCGGGCTTCAGCGGCATTGGTTACGGCCTGCACAATGAAATCGTCGCGCCCTACATCCTGCGCTACGGCACCGAGGCGCAAAAACAGCGTTACCTGCCGAAATTCGCCAGCGGCGAGTTGATCGGCGCCATCGCCATGACAGAGCCGGCGGCCGGCTCGGACTTGCAGGGTGTCAAATCCACCGCGATCAAGCAGGCGGACGGAAGTTATGTGCTCAACGGCAGCAAAACCTTCATCACCAACGGCTGGCATGCCGATGTGGTGATCACCGTCGCCAAAACCAACCCCGCTGCGGGCGCCAAAGGCACCAGCCTGGTGATGGTGGAGCGCGGCATGAAGGGCTTCAGTGTGGGCAAACGCCTCAAAAAGCTGGGCCTTCGGGCGCAGGACACCTCTGAACTCTTTTTTGACAACGTGCATTTGAGCGCCGACGCGGTGCTGGGCGGCCAGGCGCAGGAGAACCGCGGCTTCATCTGCCTGATGGAACAGTTGCCCTGGGAGCGCCTGCAAATCGCCATCGGTGCCATGGCGGCCGCGCAGACGGCGATCGACTGGACGGTAGCCTACGTGAAAGATCGCAAGGTCTTTGGCCAGCCGGTGGCGAGTTACCAAAACACAAGATTCACCTTGGCCGAGTTGCAAACCCAGGTGCAAATCGGCAAGGTGTTTGTCGACAAATGCACCGAGCTGCTGTTGCAGGACAAACTCGATACCGCCACCGCCAGCATGGCCAAATACTGGTGCAGCGACC
>JANNEZ010000283.1:0-7943 GCA_031379255.1 Rhodoferax sp.
CCCACGGTGACGTTGCCACCCAGGATGGCCGCCGTTGCCTCACCGCCGCCCCGGAAGGCCACGTAATTGATCTTGGAAGCGTCCACGCCCGATTCGCGGGCGATCATGGCCGCCGCGATGTGCTCGGTGGAGCCGCGCGAACCACCGCCCCACTTCACGCTGCCGGGGTCTTTCTTGAGCTGCTCGACCACGTCTTTCATGGTCTTGAAGGGCGAGTTGGCCGGCAACACAAACACGTTGTATTCGCTGGTCAGGCGCGCCAATGGCGTCAGCGTGCTCAGGTTGACTGCCGGTTTGCCGGTGATGATGCCGCCCAGCATCACGGCGCCCATCACCATGATGGCGTTTGGGTCACCCTTGCTGGCATTGACAAACTGGGCCAGGCCCAGGGCGCCTGCTGCCCCACCCTTGTTTTCGAAATTCACCGAATCGGCAACTTTGGCGTCCTGCATGGCACGGGCCAGCGCGCGGCCAGTGGTGTCCCAGCCGCCGCCCGGGTTGGCCGGAATCATCATCTTGATATTGGCAGCGGCCCAGGCAGAAAGGGGCAATCCGCCGGACGCGGCGGCTGCCGCCAGGGCGGCCAGGGATTTCACAAAAACATCACGGCGCATGCGCTTCTCCTTCAAGTTTACAAACCCCCTGATGATGCACTGCTCTATTGGGAATTACTGAGTCACCCCATCCAAATTTCACTAGGGAAAATACGTAGCCCTGGCCTCGTGGATTACGATGGTTCACGCGTCAAAGTCTCACGCATCCCATTCAACCCTTGCGCACCACAACCTCCATGTCAACCAATACTGATGCAGGCACGCCAGTGGCCGCCGCACCCGCCGGCCCGTTGGCGGGGGTGAAGATTCTTGACCTTACCGCCGTCTTGATGGGCCCTTCCGCTACCCAAACCCTGGCCGCCCTGGGCGCCGAAGTGATCAAGATCGAACCGCCCGCAGGCGACAACGTCCGCAACGTCGGGCCCATGCGCAACCCGGGTATGGGCCATATCTTCCTGCACGTCAACAGTGGCAAGAAGAGCGTGGTCCTGGACCTGAAGAAACCGGCGGCGCTGGAGGCGCTGTTGCGCCTGGCGGAACAGTGTGACGTGATGATCTCCAATGTTCGGCCGCAGGCCATGGCGCGCCTCGGCTTGGGGTACGAAGCGGTGAAGGCGCGCCATCCAAAAATCATCTACGTGAGCTGCGTCGGTTTTGGCCAGGAAGGCCCTTACGCCGCCAAGCCCGCCTACGACGATCTCATTCAGGGCGCTGTCGGCTTGCCCTGGCTGATGCAACGTTACCGGGGTCCCGAGCCGGGCTACGCGCCGGTCACACTGGCCGACCGGGTGACCGGCCTGCACGCGGTTTATGCCGTCACCGCCGCCCTGTATGCGCGCGAGAAAACCGGCCAGGGCCAGATGGTGGAAGTGCCGATGTTCGAGGCCTTGACGCAGTTTGTGCTGGGCGATCACCTGGCCGGACTGAGTTTCGAACCACCCTTGGGTGAAGGCGGGTATGGCCGCCTGATCACACCGCACCGGCGGCCTTACGACACGCTGGACGGGTGCCTGTGTGTCCTGATTTACAACGACAAACACTGGCAGAGTTTTTTTGAGGCAGTGAGTGAGCTGCTCCCGATTTCAGGTGACAAACGCTTCAGTTCGCACGAGGAGCGTTCGGCCAATATTGACTGGGTGTACGCGCAGGTTGGCGCGGTCATGCTCACCCGCAGCACCGCGCAATGGCAGGCGCTGCTGGACAAGGCCGACATACCCAACATGCCGATCAATTCCCCGGGTGATTTGCTGAAAGATCCGCACTTGGAAGCGGTTGGTTTTTTTCCGGAGGTCGAGCACCCCACCGAAGGCCGGCTGCACACGATGCGAACGCCCACCCGTTGGTCGGGCACACCCTGCGCTGCGCCTTTGCCCACGCCGAATTTGGGTCAACACACCGTTCAGGTGCTGCGGGAGCGCGGCTTCAGTGAAAGTGAGATCAGCGAAATCTGCGGGCTGTCCAATCCGCCCCAAGTCCGGCCTGAATCCGGCCGCCCGTCAACACAGGTTTAACGTGGCGGCGGGTTGGTTGCGCCCCGGCGCCACTGGCTGTAGATCCGGTTGCCATTCTTCAATTCGAGCGCAGCGCGGCGATGACGCTGATTTCTTCGAACCAGCCAGACAACGCCGAGAAAAATCGGAACACCCAGCAAGACCAGCAGGCCAATGATGATTTCAACAGCGTGTGCCATGGTTCAAAGATTTGTCGGAGTCACGCGGACGCGTCAATTCTATTACGCAAAAACAAAAAAGCCCCCTATCGTTTCGATAGCGGGCTTGCCAGCTTGAACTATCGCTGGTATTTCGCAAATATTTTGGGGTGGCTGATGGGGCTCGAACCCACGACAACAGGAATCACAATCCTGGACTCTACCAACTGAGCTACAGCCACCGCTGAGATCAAATTATAACAACGGCCCGCAATCTCCTGTGGTTCGTTCCCTGCTGCTGCGTTATTGGCTGGGCAAGGCCGAGGCGTCAGCACCCGCGCGTGAAGGTTTGGGCGCGAGGATCTTGACCTGGAAACGCTCTTTGAGGCCGTTGTAATAGGCCTGGGCTTCGGCTGCGCTCCAGCCTATCGCGTATTGGCCCTGCTCCTGGCTGGCCGCCGCAGCCTCAGGCGCTGGACGGGCAACGACCGCAATGATCCGGGCCACGGCATAACCCTGAGTGCCCATATCCACGCCAATAAACGCAGGCAAAGCGGCTGCGTCTGCGCGCAGGGCGGCCTCCACCACCTGAGGCGGAACGTTCAGAGGTTTGTCGCGCGACACCACCACGCCCGCTGGCAGACTGGCTGATGCAGGCGCGGCTTTCCACGCCGCAAGTTTGTCCACGCCCTCTTTCTTGGCCAAATCAATGGCTCGCTGAGCCGCCAGGCGTTCGCGAACATTGGTTTTCACCTCGACCAGTGGCAAGACGCGCACTGGCGTGTGCTGGACAATGCGCGCCGAAACCATCTGGTTGGGAGCTGTCTCCACCGCTTCGGTGTTGCGTTTTTTCTCGATGGCGTCGGCATTGAAGACCGCCGCCAGCAATTTTGGATTGGCCAATACCCCAGTGGCGCCCGTCGCTGCCTGCCGCGTCACATTGACTGCCGTTTTGATCTCCAGCTTGAGCTTGTCTGCCACGGGTTTCAGGCTGTCCGACTGCTCATAGACAGTATTGGTGAAACTTTCAGCCAGCTCCGCATATTTCGTCTTGGCCTGCTGGTCTTTCAATTCGGACTCAAGCCCGGGCCGCAATTCTTCAAAACTTTTCTGCTTGATTTCCTTGATGTCGGTAAGCTTGATGATGTGAAAACCGAAGTCTGACTCCACCACCTCGCTGATATCACCCTTCTTCATGGCGTAAACCGCGTCTTCAAAAGGTTTGACCATTGCGCCCCGGGTGAAAAAGTCAAGATCACCGCCCTTGGGCGCGGAACCCGGATCCTGTGAATTCTTCTTGGCCAACTCCGCAAAACTGTCGGGCGATTTGCGGGCTTGCGCCAGAAGCCCGGTTGCCTGTGCCCGGGCCTTTTCGCGTTCGGCACTGGCAGCCGACTTTGGCGCATTCAGGAGAATGTGGCTCGCCCGCCGCTCTTCGCTGCCGGAAAGCCGCGCCTGGTTCTGTTGGAAATAGGTCTTGACATCGGCTTCGTTGAGCGAGATGGTTTTCTTGACCGCGTCCAGATCCAACACGACGTATTCAATGCTGGCAGATTCGGTCGCCTTGAAAAGGGCGGAATTTTCTTTATAGAAAGTCTCGACTTCTGCATCGCTGGGATTCACCTTGGCGGCAAAGTCCGCCGGCAAAAATCCCGCAAACTGAAGTTCGCGTTTTTCAAAAAATGCGTTCAACGATACCCCCGCCTGCGCGGGCGTGGCAAACCCTGTGCCGGTAATGCTGGCTTCAACCTGGCGGACGGAAATATCGCGCCGCACGCGGGCCTCAAAACCCTCTGGCGTGAGGCCCTGGCTGGCCGCGAGCTGCCGGTAACGCTCCATGTCCAGCTTGCCATCCGCGCCGCGCAGCGAAGCGATGGTCTCGTTTTGCTGCAGTTCGCGGGCGAGACGCGCGTCTCCAGTTTGCAAATGCAATTGGTCGGCAGCCTCTGCAAGCACACGGTCCCGCACGAGCCGCTCCAGCGTGGCGTACTTGGCCTCGGCTGAATCGAGCATTTTGGGATCGATGGTCGGCATTTGCGCGCGGATGCGGTCCACCTGTTGCTTGTGCGCGCCATCCCATTCTGACTGGGTGATGTCATAACTGCCCACCTTCGCCACCGCTTCACCCTTGTCGCGAAAACGCGTGTACCCGTCAATGCCGAACAACACAAAAGACGGGATGATCAGCAAGAACATGATCACCATCAGAATTTTGGTGTGCTTGCGTACTAAATCGAACATTGCTCAGCCTCAAATGGATGCGTCAAACAGAAGCGCGGTTCATCAACAAAAAAGGCGAACCGCCGGTTCGCCTCAGTGGTGCACAGGTCTGGGTAGTGGTGGGTGCTGACGGTCTCGAACCGCCGACCTACGCCTTGTAAGGGCGCCGCTCTACCAACTGAGCTAAGCACCCTACCTTGCAGACTTGTTGTACGCCGGATCAGTTCACCGCGTCTTTCAACGCTTTGCCCGGACGGAATTTTGGCACCTTGGCGGCCTTGATTTTAATCGCAGCGCCGGTTCGGGGATTTCGGCCCACACGGGCGGCACGCTTGCCGACGGCAAAGGTGCCAAAACCGACCAGAGATACGGAGTTGCCTTTTTTCAAGGTTGTCTTGACAGCGACGATCGTGGACTCCAGCGCGCGCGTGGCTGCTGCCTTGGAGATGTCGGCGTGTTTGGCAATGTGCTCAATCAGTTCGGTTTTGTTCACAGAGAACCCCTTTATTGGAGAAAAAGTTAATCAGTTGTCTCATCAGATTTCGTCGCCTTCCCGCCAGAAAATGAATTTGGCGAAAAGGCAGCTGCATTTCGTGTCCGGCGCATTGGCATGGATCGCATGGATCAAGGCCCCGGGCGTGCGAGCGCGAATTTTAGACTGAATAATTCGCGCCGCGGACGCAAGCATGCCGCATTTTTTTAGCGCGCGGGGAGAAAATTTGTCACCAAATCCGGAAAAATAAGCGCAGCCACCGCTTGACAAATTGACCACGGGATGTATGCGCGCCTGCGCACAGCCGCTTCCATTTTCCGTTACAAGGCCGCTGCGACAGCACGCCCCACATCGCTGGTTGCGGCTGTTCCGCCGATATCGGCCGTGCGCGGCGCGCCGCTGCCAGGCTGCAACACCTTTTCAATGGCGGCCAGGATGGCATCGTGCGCGTCTTTGCGGCCGAGGAACTCCAGCATCATGGCGCCGCACCAGATTTGACCAATCGGGTTGGCGACGCCTTTGCCGGCGATGTCGGGCGCCGAGCCATGCACCGGCTCGAACAGCGAAGGAAACTTGCGGTCCGGATTCAGGTTGGCGCTCGGCGCAATGCCGATCGTGCCAGTGCAAGCCGGCCCCAGATCGGAGAGGATGTCGCCAAACAGATTGCTGGCCACCACCACGTCGAAAAAATCGGGGCGCTGGACAAAGTGGGCGGTCAGAATGTCGATGTGGAATTTGTCCAGCCGAACGCCGGGATACGCCTTGGCCATCTCAGCCACGCGCTCATCCCAATAAGGCATGGTGATGGCGATGCCGTTGGATTTGGTGGCGCTGGTAAGGTGTTTCTTGGGGCGCGATGCGGCAAGCTCAAACGCGAACTTCAACACGCGGTCCACACCATGGCGGGAAAAGATCGACTCCTGCATGACGATCTCGCGTTCAGTGCCAGGGTACATGCGCCCGCCAATGCTGGAGTATTCGCCCTCGGTGTTTTCGCGCACGATGTACATGTCGATCTCGCCAGGCAAACGCGGGCTGCCGTCGCGCCGCACCACCGGGGCGATGATGCCCGGCATGAGCCTTGCTGGGCGCAGGTTCACGTATTGGTCGAACTCGCGGCGGAACAGAAGCAGCGAGCCCCACAAGGACGTGTGATCGGCAATTTTTTCCGGCCAACCCACGGCGCCAAAATAAATCGCGTCGTGGCCACCGACCAGGTCTTTCCAGTCGTCCGGCATCATCTTGCCGTGTTTTTCAAAGTAGTCCCAGCTGGAAAAATCGAAATGGTCGAACTGCAGGTCAATGCCGAATTTTGTCGCGGCCGCTTCCATCACCCGCACACCCTCGGGCATGGTTTCCTTGCCGATGCCGTCTCCGGGAATTACCGCTATGCGTTTCCTGGTCATTCCATTTGCTCCTTGAGTTCCACAAAACCGCTATTGTTGCCGACGATGGTTATCAGCGCCTCGGCTGGCGCACCACCAAGCTGACTCCGACGGCCGTGATCACCGTGCCGGCCACGGTCAGGGCGGTGATCGGTTCGTCAAACAGCACCCAGGCGACCAAGGCCGTGACCGGCGGCACCAGGTACATCAGGCTGGTGACCGAGGCCGCCGCGCCGCGCTGGATCAGCAGGTACAAAAGCGAGCTGCCGCCGAGTGTCAGCGCCAGCACCGACCAGGCCATGGCGCCGGCCAGTTGCGCATTCCAGCGCACGGATTCATTTTCCGGCAAGGTCATCGGCAAGGTGACCAGCAGGGCTGCGCCCAGTTGAACCACATTGGCGGTGCGCACGTCGCAGGGCGCGACAAAACGTTTTTGGTACAGCGTGCCGACAGTGATGCCCGCCAGCGCGCCCAGCGCCATCGTGAGGTTCAGCCAGTTGGCTTCACCACCTGCGCCAAACTTTCGGGACACCACCATCAGCAGCCCGAGAAAACCCAATGCCAATCCTGCCCATTGGCGTTTTGAAACGGCGCTGCCAACGCCAGCCAGCCAGAACGCCGTCAGCACCGGCTGCAATCCGACAATCAGCGACGACAGCCCGGAGCCCATGCCCATTTTCACCGCAGCCCAGACGCCGCCCAGATAGATCGCATGCATCAAAACACCGGTGACGGCCAGATGCCGCCACTGCGTTTTGTCCTGCGGCCAGGGGACACGGGCGAGCCAGATCCACGGCAGAAAACACAAAATGGAAAAAAAATAGCGCCAGGCCAGAAATTTCATCGGTGGCGCGTGCGGCATGCCATAACGCGCCACGATGAAGCCGGTGCTCCAGATCAAAACAAACACCACCGGCATCGCCTGGATCAAGGCGTCTTCCCTCGTGCGGCTCACGGTCAATTCAAACCCGGGTCACTTTTTCACGCGAGCCCGGATTTCAGGAATCGCCTTTTGCAAGTAATAGACCATCGACCAGACGGTGAGCACAGCCGCGCCCCAGATCAACCAGTTGCCCCAGACGCGGGTGTCAATGAGCCCAAACAGCTTGCCGTCAAACAACAGGAACGGAATGGCGACCATTTGCGCCACCGTCTTGAGTTTGCCGATCATGTGAACTGCGACACTTTTGGATGCGCCAATTTGCGCCATCCATTCGCGCAGCGCCGAGATGGCGATTTCGCGGCCAATGTTGATCAGCGCCTCAATCACGTCGGCGCGCTGCAGGTGCACCAGCACCAGCACACAGGCGCAGACCAGAAATTTGTCGGCCACCGGATCCAGAAACGCGCCAAAAGCCGAGGTCTGATTGAGTTTGCGCGCCAGATAGCCGTCGAGCCAGTCGGTCCACGCAAAGAACACAAACAGGACGGTGGCCACCAGGTTTTGCGTGGCTTTGTCGATGGGGAGGTAGAAAATCGCGACGATCAAGGGAATCGCGACAATGCGCGACCAGGTCATGAAGGTCGGGATGGTGAGGAACATTGCCTTTATTGTGGCATGGGGCTGAGCAGCAGAGCGTGGTGGCTGGTTTTTGCGCCGGGCCGCCCCAAGCAAAAATGCGCCCCCTCCGGGGGGCAGCGAC
>JANNEZ010000378.1:0-5339 GCA_031379255.1 Rhodoferax sp.
CATGAACAAAATTCGCAAAGGCGACGAAGTCATCGTCCTGGCCGGGCGTGACAAGGGCAAACGCGGCAAGGTTTCCTTGCGCAAGGACGACAGCCATGTGTTGGTCGAGGGCATCAACCTGGTGAAAAAACACGCCAAGCCCAACCCCATGAAGGGTGTGACCGGCGGCATCGTTGAAAAAACCATGCCCATCCACCAGTCCAACGTGGCCATTTTCAATGCGGTCACCGGCAAGGCTGACCGTGTGGGCATCAAACTGCTGTCTGACGGCAAACGCGTGCGCGTTTACAAGTCCAGCGGCGAAGAAATCAAGGTGGCATAAAAATGGCACGTTTGCAACAACATTTCCGCGAAAAAATCGCGCCGGATTTGATGGCCAAATTTGGCTACACGTCCCCGATGCAGGTTCCGCGCCTCTCCAAGATCACGCTCAACATGGGCGTGAGCGAGGCCGTCGCCGACAAAAAGGTGATGGACAACGCCGTGGGCGACCTCACCAAGATCGCCGGCCAGAAACCCGTGGTGACCAAGTCCAAAAAAGCCATCGCCGGATTCAAGATCCGCGAGGGCCAGGCGATTGGCTGCATGGTCACGCTGCGCGGCGTGCAGATGTATGAATTCCTCGACCGTTTCGTCACCGTGGCGCTGCCCCGGGTGCGCGACTTCCGCGGCATCTCCGGACGCGCGTTTGACGGCCGTGGCAACTACAACATCGGCGTCAAGGAACAGATTATTTTCCCTGAGATTGAGTATGACAAGGTTGACGCCTTGCGCGGCCTCAATATCAGCATCACCACAACTGCAAAGTCCGACGAAGAGTGCAAAGCGCTGCTCGCCGGCTTCCGTTTCCCGTTCAAGAACTGAGGTAACCAGTGGCAAAAATGGCTTTAATCGAGCGCGAGCTCAAGCGTGACAAACTGGTTGCCAAGTACGCGAAAAAACACGCGGAACTCAAAGGCATCTCCAACGACGCGAAACGCAGCGACGAAGAGCGCGCCCAGGCCCGCCTCGAGCTGCAAAAGCTCCCGCGCAACGCCAACCCGACGCGTCAGCGCAACCGCTGCGCCATCACGGGCCGGCCACGTGGCACGTTCCAGCACTTCGGGCTGGCGCGGGCGAAAATTCGTGAAATGGCTTTTGCCGGCGAAATCCCCGGCGTCATGAAAGCCAGCTGGTAACCCGGCAAGTAACGAGGCAGGAGAATATATATGAGCATGAGTGATCCCATCGCTGACTTGCTGACACGCATCCGCAATGCCCAGATGGTGGCAAAGACGACCGTTTCAGTTCCGTCATCCAAAGTGAAAGTGGCGATAGCCCAGGTCCTGAAGGACGAGGGTTACATCGACGGTTTCAAAGTGACCAACGACCAGGGCAAATCCGAGCTGGAAATCGCCTTGAAATATTACGCGGGCCGTCCGGTGATTGAGCGCATTGAGCGTGTCAGCCGCCCAGGCCTTCGGGTCTACCGTGGCAGCGACGCCATCCCCCAGGTGCAGAACGGTCTGGGTGTGGCCATCGTGACCACGCCCAAAGGCGTCATGACCGACCGCAAAGCGCGCGCTACCGGTGTCGGTGGTGAAGTGCTCTGTTACGTCGCCTGACGCGTGGCATTGAGGAGAAACAGAACATGTCCCGTATAGGAAAAATGCCGATTGCCGTCCCCGCTGGTGTGGACGTGTCGATCAAGGTCGATCAGATCAATGTCAAGGGAACTGGCGGCGTTTTGTCGCTCAGCCAGAATGCCCTGGTGACCGTCGCAAACGAAGGTGGCAAGTTGAGCTTCAAGCCAGCCAATGAGTCACGCGCCGCCAATGCCATGAGCGGCACCATGCGCCAGCTGGTCAACAACATGGTGGTGGGTGTCACCAAAGGTTTCGAAAAGAAGCTGAGCTTGGTCGGCGTGGGTTACAAAGCCCAGGCGCAAGGCGCCAAGCTGAATTTGACGGTGGGTTATTCACATCCGGTCGACAAGCTCATGCCTGCGGGCATCGCCGTTGCGACACCAACACCCACCGAGATCGTGATCAAAGGCGCAGACCGCCAGCGCGTGGGCCAGGTGGCTGCTGAAATCCGTGCCATTCGTCCACCCGAGCCTTACAAGGGCAAGGGCATCCGCTACGTGGACGAAAAGATCACGATCAAAGAAACCAAGAAGAAGTAAGGGGCAGCATGATGTTGACCAAAAAAGAGCAGCGTCTTCGCCGGGCCAGGCAGACCCGGATCCGCATCGCCACACAGGGCGTCGCGCGATTGACCGTTACCCGCACCAACCTCCATATTTACGCCAGCGTCATTTCCGGCGATGGCGCCAAAGTGCTGGCTGCCGCATCCACCGCCGAAGCCGAAGTCCGCAAGGAATTGGGTGCTGCGGGCAAAGGCGGCAATGTAGCCGCAGCCCAGGCGATTGGCAAACGTGTGGCCGAAAAAGCCAAAGCGGCCGGTGTCGAAAAAGTCGCATTTGACCGTTCGGGTTTTGCGTTCCACGGCCGCGTCAAAGCGTTGGCCGACGCAGCCCGCGCCGCAGGCTTGCAGTTCTAAGAATTGGATTAAAGAATGGCTAAAGTTCAAGCAAAGATGCAGGGTAAGGCTGAAGGTCCGGAAGACGGCCTGCGCGAAAAGATGATCGCGATCAACCGCGTCACCAAAGTCGTCAAAGGCGGCCGCATTTTGGGTTTCGCGGCGCTGACGGTGGTGGGTGATGGCGATGGCCGCGTTGGCATGGGCAAAGGCAAATCGAAAGAAGTGCCAGCGGCCGTGCAAAAGGCCATGGAGGAAGCCCGTCGCAATCTGACCAAAATATCGCTGAAAAACGGCTCGATCCACCACAAGGTGATGGGCCAACATGGCGCCGCCGCCGTGATGATGGCGCCGGCTCCCAAGGGAACCGGCATCATTGCGGGTGGTCCCATGCGCGCGGTTTTTGAAGTCATGGGCATCACCGACATCGTGGCCAAGAGCCATGGTTCGACCAATCCCTACAACATGGTTCGCGCCACCTTGAACGCCTTGTCTCACGCGACTACGCCGGGTGATGTGGCGGCCAAGCGCGGCAAGACCGTCGAAGAGCTGTTCGCCTGAACCGGAGTTTTGACATGACGACACCACAAACCGTAAAAGTCCAGCTCATCAAGAGCCCGATTGGCTGCAAGGAAGACCACCGCGCTACCGTGCGCGGCTTGGGTCTGCGCAAGATCCGCAGCACCCGTGAACTGGTGGACACACCCGAAGTTCGCGGCATGATTAACAAGATCAGTTATCTGGTCAAGGTGCTGTAAGCGCTTGACCGGATCGCACGAAATTTAGGGGTTGATGATGGAACTCAATGGCATTAAACCGGCTGACGGCGCCAAACACTACAAACGCCGTGTGGGCCGTGGCATTGGCTCGGGCTTGGGCAAAACCGCCGGTCGTGGCCACAAAGGCCAGAAGTCCCGCGCGGGCGGTTACCACAAGGTCGGTTTTGAAGGCGGGCAGATGCCGCTGCAACGCCGTTTGCCCAAGCGTGGTTTCAAGTCGCACCAGTTGCAGTTCAACGCTGAAGTCACCTTGACTTCTCTGGAAGTTTTGGGTGCCGCTGAAGTGGACATGCTCACGCTCAAACAAGCCGGGCTGGTCAAGGAAAGCGCAAAAACCATCAAGATCATCAAGACGGGCACGTTGACCAAAGCCGTCAAACTGACCGGAATTGGCGCTACTGCCGGCGCAAAAGCTGCCATTGAAGCAGCTGGCGGCAGCGTCGCTTGATCGCGACGGCGTAATTCAGCGCATTCAGACAGGAATTTCCGTGGCAACCAACGCGAATCAACTGGCGAAAACCGGCAAGTTCGGCGACCTGCGTCGTCGGCTGGTCTTTTTGTTGCTCGCTTTGGTGGTGTACCGCGTAGGTGCGCACATTCCGGTTCCCGGCATCGATCCGGCCCAGTTGCAACAGTTCTTCAAAGGCCAGCAAAGTGGCCTGCTGGGCATGTTCAACGTGTTTTCCGGCGGTGCCTTGTCGCGCTTTACGGTGTTTGCCCTGGGGATCATGCCGTACATTTCGGCCTCGATCATCATGCAATTGCTGACCTACGTCTTGCCGGCATTTGAGCAGTTGAAGAAGGAAGGCGAAGCCGGCCGTCGCAAGATCACCCAATACACCCGGTATGGCACTTTGGGCCTGGCCCTGTTCCAGTCGATGAGTATTGCGGTCGCGCTTGAAAGCTCCGCCGGTCTGGTGATTTCCCCCGGTTTCGGCTTTCGCCTGACGGCCGTGTTCACACTGACGGCAGGCACCATGTTTTTGATGTGGCTGGGTGAGCAAATCACCGAGCGCGGCTTGGGCAATGGCATCTCCATACTGATTTTCGGCGGCATTGCGGCGGGTTTGCCCAGCGCGTTGGGCGGCATGGGCGAGTTGATCCGCACCGGCGCGATGAGCATCATCGTGGCCCTGTTTATTTCGGCCCTGGTTGTGCTGGTAATCTATTTCGTGGTGTTCATCGAGCGTGGTCAGCGCAAGATTCTGGTGAACTATGCGCGCCGGCAGGTGGGCAACAAGGTGTATGGCGGCCAGTCGTCGCATCTTCCCCTGAAGCTGAATATGGCAGGAGTAATCCCGCCCATTTTCGCCTCGTCCATCATCCTGCTGCCTGCAACCGTGGTCGGCTGGTTCAGCACCGGTGAGTCCATGCGCTGGCTGAAAGACATCGCCGCGTCGCTCACGCCGGGTCAGCCGATCTACATCATGTTTTATGTGGCCGCGATTGTATTTTTCTGCTTCTTTTACACAGCGTTGGTGTTCAACAGCCGCGAGACAGCCGACAACCTGAAGAAAAGTGGCGCCTTTGTTCCGGGCATCCGTCCTGGCGACCAGACGGCCAAATACATTGACAAGATTTTGCTCAGGCTGACCTTTGCCGGCGCCATTTACATCACCCTGGTGTGTTTGCTGCCCGAGTTCCTGATTTTGAAATACAACGTGCCGTTTTATTTTGGCGGCACTTCATTGCTGATCATTGTTGTGGTGACCATGGATTTCATGTCACAGGTCCAGAACTACATGATGTCCCAGCAATACGAGTCGTTATTGAAAAAGGCGAATTTCAAGTCATCTTGAAATCGTTCAACAGAAGTTTTAGGAGAGTGAGATGAAAGTTTCGGCTTCGGTCAAGAAAATTTGCCGCAACTGCAAAATTATCCGGCGCAAGGGCATTGTTCGCGTGATCTGCACAGATCCGCGCCACAAGCAGCGCCAGGGTTGATTGCGGTCATTATTGCAAGAGTATCAGAGGACAAACATGGCACGTATCGCTGGCATCAACATTCCGCCAAATCAGCATTCTGAAATCGGCCTCACG
>JANNEZ010000430.1:0-1672 GCA_031379255.1 Rhodoferax sp.
TTGCCGTTGCGGCTGGCGGCGATCAGGTCTTGCACGTAGTTCAGCAGCGGGTCGGCCGCGTGAACCGCCAGCACCTGCTGCTGCAGCGCGAGCATTTCAGGCTGTGTGAGCAGCGGGCGCAGGGCGTCGATCATGGCGCGCCGGTCGTTGCCGGCCAGCAGCGCGCGCTCGGAAGCCCGGTCGGGGTAACCCAGCGAAATGCGCATCAGGAAGCGGTCGAGTTGCGATTCCGGCAAGGCATAGGTGCCTAGCTGGTCGTGCGGGTTCTGCGTGGCGATGACGAAAAAGGGCGAGGGCAGGGCGCGCGTCTCGCCTTCCACACTCACCTGTTTTTCTTCCATCGCTTCCAGTAGCGCGCTTTGCGTTTTCGGGCTGGCGCGGTTGATCTCGTCGGCCAGCAGCACCTGCGCGAAGATCGGGCCGGGATGGAACACAAAGGCTTCCTTGCCGCGTTCGTAAATTGAAACGCCCGAGAGGTCGCTGGGCATCAAATCCGAGGTGAACTGTACCCGCGAGAATTGCAGGCCGAACGTGGTCGCCAGCGCGTGCGCCAATGTGGTTTTACCGACACCCGGCACGTCTTCAATCAAGAGGTGGCCACCGGCGAGCAAACAGGCGACACAATCCTGGATCTGCGTGGGTTTTCCGACAATCACCGTGTTAAGCTGATCGAGCAGGTTTTTGAGTTTTTGTTGCGAATTCATGCCTGTGACCATACCCGAAATTCAACCGGATTTTCAGACGCCCCACGATGTCCCATAAGACCGGATTTTTCTCCCACCCCGACTGCCGCCAACACGACATGGGGCGCGGCCACCCCGAGTGCCCGGAGCGGCTCGATGCCATCGAAGACTGGTTGCTGGCCACCGGCGTGATGGACGCGCTGGACCGCCGCGAGGCGCCCTTGGCAGCTTTGGCGCCGATTGAATTGGCGCACAGCGAAGCGCACGTGCACTCGCTGCATGAACTTAATGGCCGCTTGCAGGCATCCATCGCCGAAGGCGGCGCGCGGCTGGCGCAGATCGACCCCGACCCCGCCATGAGCGGCGGCAGCTGGAACGCCGTCCTGCGCGGCGCCGGCGCCGCGCTGGCCGCGACCGACGCGGTGATGGCGGGCGAGTTGGAAAACGCCTTTTGCGCCACCCGCCCGCCCGGCCACCACGCCTGCCGCGACAAAGCCATGGGTTTTTGCGTCTTCAACAATGTGGCCATCGCCGCCAAATACGCGCTGGAGCAGCATGGCCTGGCGCACGTGGCGATTGTCGATTTTGACGTGCACCACGGCAATGGCACCGAAGACATCGTGGCCGGCGACGATCGCATTTTGATGGTGAGTTTTTACCAGCACCCGTTTTACCCGTATGGCGGCTCAACATCGCGCGCCAGCAATCTGGTCAACCTGCCTGTGCCCGCCTACACCAAGGGCGCCGTGGTGCGTGACCTGATTGAAAAGCGCTGGCTGCCGCGTTTGCGCGAGCACCGGCCCGAGATGATCTTCATCAGCGCCGGCTTTGACGCCCACCGGGACGATGACCTGGGCCAGATGGGCCTGGTGGAGGCCGATTACGCCTGGATCACACGGCAGATCAAGGATGTGGCAAAGCAATACGCCAAGGGGCGCATCGTGTCATGCCTGGAAGGCGGCTACAACCTCTCGGCGCTGGGGCGCAGT
>JANNEZ010000434.1:0-4274 GCA_031379255.1 Rhodoferax sp.
CCGTCGCCTCGCCGCATTCGGTCGGGGTGTTGCCGGCTGATAGGGCCGTCAGGTCACAGGTTTTGTCAATTCCAGTGCGGTAAGGGGCAACACTGGTGCAGGCCGCAAGCAGCATTGAAACGATCACAACTGCCAATTTCAGGTTTGCCAGCATATTGACACCTCCAGCGCAAATCCAGCTCCCGCGCGAATGCAACTGTACTGGCTCCGGGCGCGCCTGCAAAGCGCCTTTTTACCCAATTTAGGTGACTCTTGCCGAGCTGTGGGGCACCTCAGGCCTGTGAGACGGCCTGGACTTGGGCCTGTCGCCCGCGCCGGGCTGCGCTCAGCGCAGGCTCAGGTTCTCTTTCACCCGCTGCAGCAGTCCGCGCAATTGCCGCTGCTCGGCGCCAGTGAAACCCGAGATGGCCCGGGAACCGAGTTGCCCGGCCTGCAACTGCAGCGCCTGCTGGATGGCCTGGCCGTCTTCTGTCAGGAACAGCCGGACATTGCGGCGGTCAGCGTCATCCACTTCGGCCCTGAGCAGGCTCTGGTCGCGCAGACCCTTGATCAAACGCGCGAGTTGCGCCTTGTCGCGCCCGCTGTGTTGCGCCAGGTCGCTTTGGGTCGTGCCGGGGTGCCGTTCAAAATAAGCCAGCACCTTGCCGTCCATGTGGGTGATGGCATGCGGCCCGTCGCGCAGGAAACGGTATTGCAACGAGCGGTAGGCGTGCATGAGCTCCAGCGCGTCGTCTTCAGTGGAAGATTTCATGCAATTCCCATATGGTTGACATTGTCATCTGATTGCGTCACAATGGATGACATTATCAATCATTAAATGCGAGTCAGCAATGAATGCAATCCCCAGCCCGTCCAGCCGCGTCCAACGCGTGCGCCATGAAGCCAAACGGCGCGAGCTGGAAGTGATACGCGTAAAAGCGATCAGCCCGCACTTCCGCAGCGTGACCTTCAAAGGCGAAGCGCTGGCGGATTTCACCAGCGCCTCGTTTGACGACCATGTCAAATTCATCCTCGATGCGGGCGGTGCAAACCCGGTGATGCGCGACTACACGCCGCGCCATTTCGACCGTGCCGCGCGTGAGTTGACGATCGAGTTTGCGCTGCATGGCGACGGCCCGGCGGCGGACTGGTCGGCCCAGGTTCAGCCCGGCCAGCGCGCCACAGTGGCCGGGCCGCGCGGCTCTTTCATCATTCCACTGGACTACGACTGGCATCTGTTTGCAGGCGATGAGACCGCCTTGCCGGCCATCACCCGGCGCCTGGAAGAGCTGCCGGCGGGCGCGCGGGCCATCGTGCTGGCGCAAGTGGACGACCCGGCGGACCGCCGCGAATTTGCCAGCGCTGCCAACGTTACGGTGCAGTGGCTCAGCCACGGCGAGCAGTTGATCGCCGCGCTGCGTGCCCTGGATTTGCCGCCCGGAGAAGGTTACGCCTGGTGCGCGGGCGAGGCCCGCGTGGTGGCCGAGCTGCGCCGTATTCTGGTGAGCGAAAAAGGCCACGACCGGCACGCCATCCGCGCCGCCGCCTACTGGAAAAAGGGCATTGTGGCCCACCACGAGAATCTTGAAGATCCCCTGTAAGATGCCCGTGGCGCTGGCCGCAGCGCCCGTCTGAACGCCCGCCATGCCCCCTGATTCACAACAACCCGCCAGCATCCGCCCGCTGGTATTGATCCTCGCCTTGTCCATGTTGGGCTTCATGGCCTTCAACACCCTGATCGGGCCGATTTCGCGCGACCTGGGCTGGGCCGAATGGCAGGTTGGGGCCATCGTCACGGTGTCGGGCCTGATGTGGATGTTCGGCGCCAAACCCTGGGGCCGGCGCATCGACGCCCACGGCGCGCGCCACGTGGCGGTGTCGGCGCTCACCGGGTTCACGCTGCTGTTTGTGGTGCTGGTGCTGGTGGTGTACGGCAGCCTGGTGCACTGGTGGAGCCCCGCCTGGTCTTTTTTGTTCATCCTGCCGGTGCGTTGCATTCTTTCGTTGTTTTACGGCGCCATTCCCATCGCAAGCCAGGCCTACGTCGGGCAGGTGACCAGCGCCGACGAACGGGGCCGTGGCATGGCGGCGCTGGGCATGGGTTCGGCGCTGGGCATGATCCTCGGGCCGGCTTCGGCGGCGCTGCTGTCGGGCTTCCACCTGGTCTTGCCGGTTGTCTTTGGCTGCCTGACGGGCGGTGTCGCGTTGTGGCTGGCACGGCGGCACCTGCGTGTGCTTCCGGTGGTGCCGGGTGGCGCTTCGACGACACCGTTGAGCATGTTCGACCCGCGCGTGCGTCTGGCCACCGCGAGCGCGCTGATCGCGCTGTTTGCCGTTATGTCGGCGCAGATCAACACGGGTTTTCTGGTGCAGGACACCTTCAAACTGGACACACGCCAGGCGGCTTCGGTGGCGGGCGCGATGTTGTCGGCCGTGGGCGTGGCGCTGGTCGTGTCGGGCATGCTGGTGCGCCGCTACAACTGGCCGCCCTTGAGCCTGCTCAAGTTGGGCAGCCTGATCGCCGGCCTGGCCTTCATGAGCCAGCCTTTCATGGGCAGCCCCTGGCTGATGGCCTGCGGGTTTTTCATGGCGGGTTTTGGCATGGGTCTGGTGTTTCCGGCCTTCCAGACCCTGGCCTCGCTGGGCGTTGAAAGCCGCGAGCAAGGCAATGCCGCCGCCGCAGTCTCCACCGCGCAGGCCATGGGCATGGTGGTGGCGCCGATCGTCTCAACCAGCCTGTACCACGTCGGCCCGGCCTGGCCCTATGTCTTCATCGGGGTTTTGCTGCTGGCGCAGGGGGCTGTGTTGCAGTGGCGCCAGTCCAAAACGGCCCTCGCGCCGCAGGCGTGAGCTGAGAATTCACGCCGCAGACGTGACGTGGCGATTCACGCAGGCGCGAGATGACGATTCACGCAGGCGTGAAGGCCAATCTCACATAAATCGGCGCAAAGGCTTCGGCCTGGGTGATCTCCACCAGGATTTCCTTGGCCAGTTCCAACAGCGCCAAAAACGTGACCACCATCACCTGCTGGCCTTTGGCCGGGTCGAACAGGTTCTCGAACTCGACAAATTTGCGGCCTTGCAGGTGGCGCAGCACGATGCTCATGTGCTCCCGCACCGACAGCTGTTCGCGCGTGATCTTGTGGTGTTGAACCAGCTTGGCGCGGCCCAGAATGCTGGCCCAGGCCTCCTGCAAATCGACCACGTTCACGTCCGGAAAACGCGGCTGCAGCGCCTGCTCGATGTAGACCTGCGCCTTGAGAAAATCGCGCCCGAGTTGCGGCAACTCGTTGAGCCGCGCAGCGGCGAGTTTCATTTGCTCGTATTCGAGCAGGCGGCGCACCAACTCGGCGCGCGGGTCTTCCACCTCTTGGCCGCCGGCCTGTTTGCGCGGCGGCAACAACATGCGCGACTTGATCTCGATCAACATCGCCGCCATCAGCAAATATTCAGCCGCCAGCTCCAGGTTGCGGCCGCGGATTTCCTCCACATACACGAGGTATTGCCGCGTGACGGCGGCCATCGGGATGTCAAGGATGTTGAAATTCTGCTTGCGGATCAGGTAGAGCAGCAGGTCCAGCGGGCCTTCGAAGGCTTCGAGGAACACCTCCAGCGCATCCGGCGGGATGTACAAATCCTGCGGCATGGCAAACAGCGGCTCGCCATAGAGACGCGCCAGGGCAACCTGGTCGACCACGTCGGGCATGATCGGCAGATCCAATACGCTTGAGTTTTCGTTCAAAACAGAATTTACAGGAAAAACAATCACAAAAACAATCTAATTTACAACCAAAAAAGTAGCTAAAAACGATTGTTTAACGTGACTTGATTGCCAATTTCTTTCGATACGAAAATTATAGAAAAATATTCTCAATGTTTCGCCAATCACCAGCCAACATGGGCCTGAACTATTGCGAATCGGTCTGGTACACGTAGGGCTTTTGCTCGACTTCGCCGGCGCGGTAGTCGCTCCAGGCGATGCGGTCAACGTTTTTGTCCCACAAGAGCGCCCGCCCGGCGCGTTGGCGCTCTTCAAGCTCGGGCCGTGCCGCCCTGAGTTGCAAAATGAACTCGGTCACGTCCGACTGGTAGTGCGGGCGGCGGAAAAGGGACAAAAAATTGAAACTCATGCGCCCAATTTTACTCAGTATCACCATGAGGCAAGGAATCACTCCCCCACGCGTTTTCGGGCTGACGCTGCTGCTGTCACTGGGGCTGGCCGCATGCGCCCCAATGGGTACGTTTGCGCCGCTTTCGGCCGCCTCAAGCGAAGCCGAGGTGCGCGCGCGCTGGGG
>JANNEZ010000443.1:0-10787 GCA_031379255.1 Rhodoferax sp.
AAAGTCAGACAAATCGACTTCGCAGTGTTTGCCGGCGCGGCGCGACATCGCCACCAGGTGCACAATGGCATTGGTCGAGCAACCCATGGCCATGGCCACCACGATGGCGTTCAAAAAAGAGTCGCGCGTGAGCATGCGCGCAGGCGTGAAGTCTTCCCACACCATCTCGACCGCACGACGGCCGCAGGCGGCGGCCATGCGCATGTGGTTGGCGTCCACCGCCGGGATCGACGAGGCTCCGGGCAGCGAGAAGCCGCAGGCCTCGGCGATGCCGGTCATGGTGCTGGCGGTGCCCATGGTCATGCAGTGGCCGTGGCTGCGCGAGATGCCGCCTTCCACTTCCAGCCACTGGGTGGCGTTGATCTTGCCGGCGCGGCGTTCGTCCCAATACTTCCAGGTGTCGGAGCCGGAGCCGAGTTTTTGCCCCTTCCAGTTGCCGCTTTGCATCGGCCCGGCAGGCATGTAGACAAAAGGCAGGCCCATCGACAGCGCGCCCATGATGAGCCCTGGCGTGGTTTTGTCGCAGCCGCCCATCAGCACCGCGCCGTCCAGCGGGTGGCTGCGCAACTGCTCTTCGGTTTCCATCGCCAGCATATTGCGGTAGAGCATGGTGGTGGGTTTGACAATGGCCTCGGGCAGCGCCAGCGCGGGCAGCTCGATCGGCAAACCGCCAGCCTGCAAGACGCCGCGTTTCACGTCCTCCACGCGCTGTTTGAAGTGGCCGTGGCAAGTGCCCAGGTCGCTCCAGGTGTTGACAATGCCGATCACCGGCTTGCCCACCCAGTCTTCGGGGCCGTAACCCAGCTGCATGGTGCGCGAGCGGTGGCCAAAAGAGCGCAGATCGTCGGGGGCGAACCAGCGGGCCGAGCGGAGTTCTTCGTAGGTCTTGCGGCGCGGTGCGCCTTGGGTGTCGGTTGTCATGGGGTCAATCCAGGCTGATGTTTTTCTCGGCAATGATCTTGGCGTAACGCTTGCGGTCGGCCTCCATCAGCGCGGCCAACTGGGCCGGCGTGCTGCTCTTGGGGTTGGCGCCTTGCTGTATGAGCACCTGGCGTGTGGCTTCGTCGTCCAGCACCGCTTTCACGTCAGCAGCAATCTTGTTGATGATGTCGGGCGGCGTGCCTGCAGGCGCAAACAGGCCCAGCCAGGAGCCCGAGTCAAAGTCCTTTAAACCGCTTTCGGCGATGGTGGGGATGTCAGGCGCGGCCGCTGAACGCGTGGCGGTGGACACACCCAGGGTCTTGAGCTTGCCGGCCTTCACATGGCCAACGGATTCCAAAACCGAGGCAAACAGCAAGTCCACATGGCCGGCCATCAGGTCGTTCATGGCTGGGCCGCCGCCCTTGTAAGGCACGTGCACCAGTTTCACATCAGCCACAGCCTGCAGAATTTCCCCCGACAGATGCGGCGAGCCGCCGTTGCCCGAGCTGGCAAAACTGATCTTGCCGGGGCTGGCCTTGGCCAGGGCAATCAGCTCGCGGATGTTGTTGGCCGGCAGCGTGGGCCGCGCCAAGGCGAAGAAGGGCAACTCGGCGATCATCGAAATCGGCGCGAAGGCCTTGTCGTGGTCGTAGGGCAGCTTTTTGTACAGGCTGGGGTTGATGCTTTGTGTTCCCACATTGCCCACCAAGAGCGTGTAGCCGTCGGGCTTGGCCCTGACCGCTGCATCCACACCTACCACACCGCCGGCGCCGCCTTTGTTGTCCACCACCACCGATTGGCCCCAGCGGGCCGTGAGTTTCTGCGCCACCAAGCGCGCGCCGATGTCGGTGCCGCCGCCCGGAGCGAAGGGCACGACGATGGTGACTGGTTTGTTGGGAAAGCCCTGCGCCAACGCAGGGGCAGCGGCCAGGCTTGCCAAGGCAAGGGCGAACCCAGCGGCCAGGCGCGTGGGCGAAGGCGAAAAGCGCATATCAACTCCAGTGTATTTTCAATGTGAATCGTCCTATGGTATGACGAATTGGGCAAGCTTTGACCTTTGAGAGAGGGAATATGCTTAGGTGTCCATCCGCCGATCCGAAGGAAAACATTGTGAACCTCCAGCAGCTTTTTGGCATTGATTTGCCGATCATTCAAGCCCCCATGGCGGGCGCGCAAGGAAGCAGCATGGCCATCGCCGTCAGCAACGCGGGCGGTTTGGGCTCCTTGCCTTGCGCCATGTTGAGCCCGCCTGCGCTGCGCGAGGAGCTTGACGCACTTCGCCAGGGCACCTCACGGCCGTTTAATGTCAATTTTTTCTGCCACACCCCGCCGGCGCCCGATGCGGCGCGCGAGAAGGTGTGGCGCCAGGCGCTGGCGCCGTATTTTGCCGAGCACGGCATCGATGCCGCCACGCTGCCCGCTGGCCCCGGCCGGGTGCCGTTCAGCGCCGAGGCCGTCGACATCCTCGAGGGTGTCAAACCCAGGGTGGTGAGTTTCCATTTTGGCTTGCCGCCGCCCGATTTGCTGGCGCGGATGCGCGCTTGGGGCAGCAAAATCATTTCTTCGGCCACCACGGTTGATGAAGCGCGCTGGCTCGAAGCGCAAGGTGTCGACGCGGTGATTGCGCAGGGCCTGGAGGCCGGTGGCCATCGGGGCATTTTTCTCTCAAGCGACCTGAGCACCCAGGTGGGAACCTTCGCCCTGCTGCCACAGATCGTGCGGGCGGTGAAGTGCCCGGTCATCGCGGCGGGCGGCATTGCCGACGCGAACGGCGTGGCCGCTGCCTTGAGGCTCGGCGCGGCGGGAGTGCAGGTGGGCACCGCCTACTTGTTGTGCCCCGAGGCCACGACCAGCGCCATCCACCGCGCGGCGCTCCAAAGTGATGCCGCGCGCCACACCGCCTTGACCAATCTCTTCACCGGCCGGCCCGCACGCGGCATCGTGAACCGTGTGATGAAAGAGCTCGGCCCCGTCAGCAACGCGCCACCTGCCTTCCCCTTGGCAACCGCCGCCATTGCGCCCCTGCGGGCCCGGGCCGAAGCGGCGGGCAAGGGAGACTTCACGCCGCTCTGGTCGGGGCAAAACGCCAGCGGGTGCAAAGCGATTCCAGCGGCCCAGTTGACGCTCGAGTTGGCACGCGGGTGGGTGGGTTGAAGATTGCCACCATGCTCACCGCGGCCCAACAACTGGCTTGGCGACACGAGGGTTATCTGGTTCTGCCGGACTTCAAACCGGCCCCAGCGCTTCTGGCTTTGCGCGCGCGGGCGCTGAATATTGTTGACTGTTTTGACCCGGCGCAATCCAAAACCATCTTCACCACCAACGACCAAACCCGCACGGCAGACGGCTACTTCATGGGCTCGGCCGACACCATACGCTGCTTTTTTGAAGAGGAGGCGTTTGACGCCCGGGGCGAGTTGAAACAGGCCAAAGCCCTGTCGATCAACAAGATCGGCCATGCCATGCACGACCTCGACCCGGTGTTTGACGCCTTCTCGCGCGGGCCGGCGCTGGCGCAACTGGCGACGGATTTGGGTCTGTTTGAACCGCAAATCTGGCAGTCGCAGTACATCTTCAAACAACCCGGCATTGGCGGCGAGGTGCGCTGGCACCAGGACGCGACCTTCTTTGAAACCACGCCGATCACCGTCACCACGTTCTGGTTTGCGCTGGAAGATGCCACGCTGACAAACGGCTGCCTGTGGGTGCAACCGGGCGGGCACGCCGGGCCACTGCGTGAGCAGTTTGTCAGGACTCGGGAGCGTTTTGTCCGGACAAACTCTATCAGCCCGGTCGCCATGGAAAAACTCGACACCACGCCCTGGCCAGACACCTCCACGGCTATTCCCCTGGAAGTAAGCGCCGGCTCACTCGTCGTCTTCCACGGCCTGCTGCCGCACTACAGCGCGCCCAACCGCTCCTCCCGTTCGCGCCATGCTTACACCTTGCACGTCACCTGCGGGCGCTCGGTTTATTCGCCTGCGAACTGGCTGCAACGTGGACCCGCCTTGCCGGTCCGGGGGTTTTGACGCCGCCCTGAACTGCCGATATTGCCGCGCCGGTTGCACACTTGACGATACAAGTATTGTGCTATTATTAACATAGCATAAACTCTATGTTATTCGTGACTTAAATGCCATTATTTCCATAAATTTGGCGTTGTTGCCGGATTTTGATGATATTGTTAACACCCATGTTAACTTTTTATGACGGCATCCATTTCATCGACCGCGCGAAGCATCAACCCCCTGAGCCACACCAGGCCGGGGTCATTGGTGCGGTACTTGTGCCACTGCATGGCCTGGGTCATCAGGGGCAGGTCGATCGGCGGCTTGAGCACTTTGACAGGCAAAAACCGCTTGCCATACGCGGCCAGGCGGCCGTGCACGGTGGCGATGCGGTCGGTGCCCACCACCAGCGACAGGGCGCCGACAAAGCTGAAGGTTGTTACCTCCACGCGGCGCGTGATGCCCTGGCCTTGCATCGCCGTGCCTTCGTAAGAGGGCGTTGCGCCTGGCGGCTGGAACACCACGTGGCCAGCGCCCCGGTAGGCGTCCAGTGTCAGCCGCCCGCCGGGCGAACGTTCGGGGCGGGCAAGCTGGCCGCCCTGCCAGACGATGCAGGAAAACGCTTCGTCCAGCAGCTTGTCCATCGGGTGGTCGGGCGAACAGTAGATTTGCGGGATCACCAAGAGGTCGGCCTCGCCGCGCTCCAGCAGGCGCTGCGGCTGGTTCTGCTGCGGCAAGAAGTGAAAACGCACCGAGTGGGACGCCTGCGCCGCCAGCGCCAGCAGATGCGGCATCAGCGTGACCATGCTGTAGTCGGAGACAAAAATGCGGAACTCGCGGTCGGACGTGGCCGGTATGAACTCTGGCTTGGCGCTGATGGTCGTGTCCACCCGCACCAGCACGTCGCGCACGGCGTCTTGCAGGCCTTCGGCACGCGGCGTGAGTTCCATCTTGCGGCCCACCTGCACCAAGAGGTCGTCGTCAAAATGCTCGCGCAATCGGGCCAGCGCATTGCTCATGGCCGACTGGCTCAGGTTCAACTGCTCGGCGGCGCGGCTGACGCTTTTCAGCGAAAGCATGGCGTCCAGGGCGACCAGCAAGTTCAGGTCCAGCTTGTTGAATCGCATGGCTTAGCTCTTCAGGAGTTATACGGGTTAACCCAAATAGTATTCATAAATATGATTTGAATTATCAATGTAAACCATTATGCAAATAGCTTCAAGCTCTCTACAGTGCCGCCATGTTCAAATATTTCCCAACCAATTACGTCTGGAACCTGTCGGTTGATCTGGCCATCGAGATGGGTGCCCGCATCGGCGAAATCGAGGCCATGTGCGCGCCTTTGCAGGAGGCGGCCAAACAACCGGACGCCGCTGGAACCAAGGCCTTTCGCGAAACCTGGGCCAAGATGGCTGACCAGTTGTGCGAACTGGCCGCTGAAGACGAAGCCAAAGGGCGGCTGATCTCGGCGGGTGACAAATACGGCCGCGCCGCCACCTATTTGCTCACCGCCGAACGCCTGCAGGCGCATGGCGCGCCAGGGCGCGTGGCGCTGTACGCACGCATGCAGGAGGTGTTTGCCAAAGGCCTGAAACTGGCCGGCGAAAACTGCCAGCGGGTCGAAATTCCGTACGGGAATTCGGTGATTTCTGGCCTGTACGTGCGGGCCGACAAGGCCACTGGCAAATCACCGCTCCTGGTGCAAGTGAATGGCCTGGATTCGACCAAAGAGATGAAGTACCGCGTCGGCCTGCCGCGCTGGCTGGCGCAGCGCGGCGTGTCGTCGTTGCTGATCGACCAGCCTGGCACTGGCGAAGCGCTGCGCCTGCACAAGCTGGTGGCCACCTACAACAGCGAAATCTGGGCCAGCAAGGTGCTGGACTGGATCGAGTCAGACGCGCAGATGCAAAAAGAAGTCGATGCCCAACGCATCGGTCTTGAAGGTGTGTCGCTGGGCGGGTATTACTGCCCGCGCGCCGTGGCTTTTGAGCCGCGTTTTGCCATGGGTGTCTGCTGGGGCGCCAACCACGACTGGCGCGACGTGCAGAAGAAACGCCTGTTGAAAGAAGGCAGTTTTCCGGTGCCGCATTATTGGGAACATGTGCGCTGGGTGTTTGGCGCGAAAGACCACGATGACTTTATGCGCCTGGCCGACAACATGCACCTGGACGGCGTGCTGGACCGCATCAAGGTGCCGTTTTTGGTGACCCATGGCGAAAAGGATTCGCAGATTCCGCTGGCCTGGGCGCACCGCACCTACGAACAGCTGGTGAATTCCCCGAAACGCGAACTGAAGATTTTCACCGAGCGCGAAGGCGGCTGCCAGCATTCGAGTTTTGACAACTCGGCCAATGCCGGGGCCTTCATCGCCGACTGGGTAGCCGAAGTGCTGGGCGGGCGCGTGGCGTGAACCACCCGGCGTTCAAGCTGATGATTGTCGGGCGTCGCCGCGCCGGCACGACGCTGGCCCAGCACCACCACCACATCCTGAATGTGCATGGCGCCTTGGTGGCCAAGTACATTGCCACAGACCCCGGCCATGCGCCCAAACGGTATGCGCAAAACCGTGTGCTGGACGGCAGTTTCCGCACCGGCGGGCCTGCCAACGACCCTTTTGCCCTGGACCGCGACTTTGTCACGCAGATCTGGTTTGACGATGCGGCCAGCGTGGCAAATTCCATGCAACGGCCTTTTTATCTGGAGCAGTTGCGACCCGACGAAGACCGCTTTGTAGACCAGGCCTCGGTGGTCAAGCTGGCTGCGCGGGAGCGGCAGGTTTCGCTGCCACCAAACGGCGGCGGGAACATCAAGCTGTTTTCGTTTTTCAGCAAGGCAGCGACCATGGACAGCGCCCAATTTTTGAAAACCTGGCGCGAATGCAGCACGGCCCTGGCCGATTCTGTCAAAGGCAACTTGCCCTATGGGCAGGTGCAGAACGAGGTGTTGCACCGTCCAGGTGAGCTGGCCCTGGTGGATGCCATCGACGAATTCTGGGTTGAAGACCTGGCGTGTGCCCATGCCCTGGCTGCGACCGTGCAGTCCGCCATGGTCGCGCCCTTGGAGGCTGCAGGCGCCATTGCGCACGAATCCCATTTCACCCTGATGGCTGAAGAAGCCGTATTGTTTAAAGGAATCATCCCATGAATATTGTCGGACTGGATGCATTGGTGTTTGGCGTGGACGACGTTGCCGCCTGCACACAATACCTGAGCGACTACGGGCTGGACCCGGTCAATGTGAGCGCCAGCGGGGGCCGCTTTGTGGCACTCGACGGATCAGCCGTCGTGATCGCACACAAAGACGACGCTCGCCTGCCGCCTGCGCTGGGCACCGCCAGCCTGTTGCGCAAGACGATTTATGGCGTGGCAGACGCGAAGGCTTTGGAGGCGGTTGCCGCCGAGCTGGGCAAAGACCGCGCCGTGCGCCGCTTGCCTGACGGGTCGATTGAATCCGTGGACGACCTGGGTTTCACGCTGGGTTTTCAGGTGTCGGTAAAGCGCCCCGTGACACAAGCCGCAGAAACCGTGAACGCGCCGGGCGCGCCAAACCAACGCCCGCTGAACCATGTGGCCACCGACGAAAACGCCGTCATCAAGCCACGCTCCCTCTCGCACGTGGTTTATTTTGTGCCGGATGCCGCCCGGGGCGAGGCGTTTTACGTGAAGCGCCTGGGCTTCACCTGCACTGACCGGCTGCTGGGCGCGGGCCCCTTCCTTCGCCCGGCGGGCAGCCAGGAGCACCACTGCCTGTTCATGATCCAGACCCCGCCCTTCATGAAAGGCGTGGAGCATTTCACCTTCCACCTGGCCGGGCCAACCGAGCTGATGCAGGCCGGCACGCGTTTTGTAAAAAAGGGTTATGAATCTTTCTGGGGGCCAGGCCGCCACAAGTTTGGCTCCAACTGGTTCTGGTATTTCAACAGCCCGCTGGCCTGCCACGTGGAATACGACGCCGACATGGACCTGCACGACGAGCACTGGGTCGCCCGTGAAGCGCCCATGAACGCCGACAACTCGCAGCTCTTTTTGTTCCAGCAACGCGACAAATGGGCGCCGGGGCCCCCGCCGCCAGGGGCGGCTGGAAATGCTGCGCCTGGGGTTGCCGCTGCCCATTGAGCCATGCCTTCGACGATCGCCCTTTGCCAGCTTGCCGAGTTGCCCGACGGTGATTCGCGTGGCTTTGACCCGCAGAACACCGGGCGCGATACCTGCATTGTGGTGCGGCAAGGCGGGCGCGTGTTCAGCTACCTGAATGCCTGCCCGCATGTCGATGGCTCGCCGCTGGCATGGCGCAAGGATCAGTACCTCAACGCCAACAAAAGCCACATTGTGTGCAGCGGACATGGCGCGCTGTTTGACATCCATACAGGGGTTTGTACCCTCGGTCCGTGTGTGGGCGAGCGCCTGCAAACGGTAGAGAATTCCATCAGCCCCACGGGCCAAGTTTTTGTGCATTTCAACCCACTGGAGACAACACGATGAAAACAAGACTCACACAGCTTGCAGATGCAGCTGCTACAGCAGCGGCGGCGGCGGCCATCGCCCTCATGGGCACGGGCACGGCGCACGCGCAGCAGGAAATCAAACTCACCGTCTGTTCCGGCCAGGCGCCGGTGTTTCCGTTCATCCGGCAGATCTCGCAAACACTGATCCCCACCGTGAACGCCGAGTTGGCGAAAACCGGCAAAACCAAAATCACCTGGAACGAGGCCTACGGCGGCACCCTGGCCAAGATCGGCGGTGAACTCGAAGCGGTGGAGCAGGGCATTTGCGATATTGGCAACGTGGGAACAGTGTTCCATGCGGCCAAAATGCCTTTGCAGCAGGTGACTTTCATGGCTCCTTTTGGCCCCACGGATTCGCGTGTGGTCACCAAGGTCATGAACCAGATGAACCGCAGCAACCCGGCCCTTGCCGCTGCCTGGGAAAAACAGAACCAGGTGTTTTTGGTGGGTCTTGCGGTGGATGACTATGCCTTGATGGCGAAATTTCCGGTTGCCAAATACGAAGACGTGGCTGGCAAGAAAATCGCCAGTTCGCCGGTGCCGCTCTCGTGGCTCAAAGGCACCGGTGCTACGGGCGTGGTGTCTGGCTTGCCCTCGTATTACAACGATATGAAATCGGGCGTGTTTGACGGTGTGCTGACCTTCATCAGCGCGGCAGTGCCGATCAAACTGTTTGAGGTCGGGCCCTTCCTTACGCAAACCGGCATGGGCTCCACTTTTCCGGGTGGCATTTCGATGAACAAAAGCAGTTGGGACAAGGTGGGGCCTGAAGTCCAGGCGGCGCTGCGAAAGGCGGCAGATGCCTACGCCATCGCCTACGAAACAGACTTGCAGGGCCGTCTGCAGGGCGCTGAAAACGCCTACAAAGCCGGCGGCGGCAAAGTGGCGCCCTTGAGCGAAGCTGAAAAGGTGCGCTGGGCCAAGGCGATCGACAACCCCACCAAGGCTTGGATTGCGCAGGGCGGCGCGCCCGCCCGCGACGTGCTCAAGGCCTATATGGATGCCATGCGCGCCGAAGGCGTGAAGTTCGCCCGCGAGTGGGACAAGGAATAAGCCCCCGTGACGGCAACCGCCACCGGGCGTGACTCGGTCTTTGGCTGGGTCACGCGAATCATGAACGTGCTGGGCACCAGCATGGTGATGTTCATCATGCTGGTGGTGTTGACGGACGTGGCGGGCCGCTTCCTGTTCAACAAACCGCTGACCGGCACGCCGGAAATTGTGGCGATGTCGATCGCCGTCATCGTCTATCTGCAGTTCCCCAGCACCCTGCGCGCCGGGCGCGTCATCAGCGCCGACGGGCTGGTGGAAATGCTGGGCCACCGCTCGCTGCGCGCGGAGCAATGGCTGCTGGCGTTCCACCATCTGGTGGGTGGCGCGATGTTTGCCACCACCTGTTATTTTGTCTGGCCGCTGGTCGTCAAAGCCTGGGTGGGCAATGATTTTTATGGCACGCCCGCCATGTTCGCTTTTCCCAAGTGGCCGGTCTATGGCGTCATCGCCTTTGGCAGCGGCATGATGGCCGTGCAATACCTGCTGCTGGTGTTTGGTTTCATCGGAGCGGGATTGCGCCGCGAAAAGCTGTTTGACATCGACCCCGCGAACAAGGTGCTGTCATGACACCCCTTGAGATTGGCCTGATCGGCTTTGGCATATTGACGCTGCTGATCTATTCCGGCATGCATATCTCGACCTCGCTGCTGGTGGTGTCCTTTGTCGGCACGGCGCTGATCCGCGACAACTGGGAGCTGGCCGGCAAACTGCTGGCGCAAACCGCCACCGATGCCGTCACCGAATACGAGTTCGGCACGGCCCCGCTGTTCGTGTTGATGGGCTTCATGGTGATGGCAGCCGGCGTTGGGCGCGACTGTTATGTGATGGCCGAGCGTCTGTTTGGCCGCATGGCCGGCGGCATCGGGCAGGCTACCGTGGTGGGCAATGCGGTGTTTTCGGCCGTCACCGGCGTATCCATCGCTGCGGTAGTGATGTTCACCCGCATCGCCGTGCCCGAAATGCTCAAGCGCGGTTATCCGCCGCGCCTGGCGGTGGGCGTGGTGGCGGGTTCGGCCATGCTGGGCATGTTGATTCCGCCCTCGGTGCTGATGATCATTTACGCGGTAATCACCGAAACCTCGATTGGTGACATCTACAACGCCGGCATCCTGCCGGGCATTGTGCTGAGCGTGGCCTTCATGATCACGATCTACATCATTGCCAAACGCAACCCCGGCATGGTGGACGCCATGGCCGCGCAGACGGCCGTCACGCGGGGCGTGCAGACCAGCCTTTTCAAGCTGATGATGCCGATCATTGCGCTGGTGATTCTGGTTCTGGGCGGTATGTATGCCGGCATC
>JANNEZ010000457.1:0-2458 GCA_031379255.1 Rhodoferax sp.
GGGTCAGACAACATCATCTTGGCGTCGCCACTCATGGTGATCAGGCCCGATTCCATCACGTAACCCCGGTCGGCCAGCCCGAGGGCGCGGCTGGCGTTTTGCTCGACCAGCAAGACGGTGACGCCCTGCGCCGCCACATCGCGCACCACCTCGAAAATCTTGTCAACCATGATCGGCGAGAGGCCCATGGAGGGTTCGTCCATCAGGAGCACCTTGGGCCGGCTCATCAAGGCGCGGCCCATCGCCAGCATTTGCTGCTCGCCGCCCGACAAGGTGCCGGCCAGCTGGCTGCGGCGCTCCTTGAGGCGCGGGAAAATGGTGAAGGCCTTCTCCAGATCCACTGCGATTTCGGCCTTGTCATCGCGGATGTAAGCGCCCATCAGCAGGTTTTCGGTGATGCTCATGCGCGTGAACACCCCGCGCCCTTCGGGCACCATGGCCAGGCCTTCGCGCACCATGTCCCAAGCGCCCTGGCCCTTGATGCTTTTGCCCAGGTACTCGATGCTGCCGGCGTTGATGGGCAAGGTGCCGGTGATGGCCTTCATGGTGGTGGTTTTGCCGGCGCCGTTGGAGCCGATCAGGCAAACCAACTCCCCTTCGAGCACCTCAAAATCGACGCCCTTGACGGCCTGGATGCCGCCGTAGGAGACCTTCAGGCCGCTGACCTTGAGCAAGGTGGCTTTGGAGGGTGTGGCTGCGGACATCTCAGTGGCCTCCGGTGCCGAGATAAGCCTCGATCACTTTTTCATTTTTCTGCACATCGGCCGGGGTGCCCTCGGCAATCTGTTTGCCGTAATCGAGCACGGTAACGCGGTCACACAGGCCCATCACCAGTTTCACGTCGTGTTCGATCAGCAAGATGGTGCGGTTGTCTTTGCGGATGCGGTCGATCAGCTCGCGCAGCATGACTTTTTCAGTCGCGTTCATGCCGGCGGCGGGTTCATCCAGCGCGATGAGTTGCGGGTCGGTCGCAAGCGCCCGGGCAATCTCCAGGCGGCGTTGGTCGCCGTAACTCAGGGTGCGCGCCTTGTAGTCGGCAAACTTGCCGATGCCCACATAGTCGAGCAGCTCCTGCGCGCGTTTGGCGATGGCCCGCTCTTCGGCCTTGAAGCCTGGCGTGCGGAAAATCGCACCCAACAGGCCCGAATGGGTGCGGATGTGGCGGCCCACCATCACATTCTCCAGGGCGGTCATCTCCGCAAACAGGCGGATGTTCTGGAAGGTGCGCGCAATGCCAGCCTTGGCAACCAGGTGCACGGCCGAAGGCTCGTAGGGCTTGCCGGCCAGCTCGAAGCTGCCGCTGTCGGGCGTGTAGAGGCCGGTGAGCACGTTGAAGAAGGTGGTTTTGCCGGCGCCGTTGGGGCCGATCAGGCCGTACACCTGGCCCCGTTTGATGGTGATGCCGACATCACTCAAGGCCTGCAGGCCGCCAAAGCGTTTGGAAACACCCTTGACGTTCAGAACCACGTCGGAGGTGATGGCGGCTCCCGTGCCCGTGGATGAGGTCATGCGCCCTCCTTGCCGGAATTCTGCAACGACTTGCCGTGGTCAGGCGCAGGCCAGAGCCCGCGCGGCCGCAACAACATGACGGTGATCATCGCCAGGGCAATCAGCAACTGGCGCAGGATGGAGGCGTCCAGCCGCCCGCCGGTCAGGTTTTGCAGGGGGCCGGCCACATACCGCAGCACTTCGGGCAAAGCCGACAACAACACCGCTCCCAATATCACACCCGGCAAATGCCCCAGGCCGCCCAGCACCACCATGGCCACGATCATGACGGACTCCATCAGGCTGAATGATTCGGGCGAGATGAAACCCTGGAACGCCGCGAACATCGCCCCCGAGACGCCGCCAAACGTGGCCCCCATGCCAAAGGCCAGCAGCTTCAAATTGCGGGTGTTGATGCCCATGGCCTTGGCGGCGATTTCGTCCTCGCGGATGGCCATCCAGGCGCGGCCCACACGCGAGAGCTCGAGCCGGTGGCAGATCACCACACTCACCACCACCAGCACCAGAAACAGGTAGTAATAGAGCGACACCGAAGCCAGTTCGAAGCCGAACACGCTGATTTTTTTGCCGAGATTGAGGCCAAAAAAACTGATCGAATCGATCTGGTTCAACCCCTTGGGGCCGTTGGTGATGTTGACCGGGTGGTCCAGGTTGTTGAGGAACACGCGGATGATCTCACCGAAACCCAGGGTGACGATGGCCAGGTAGTCGCCGCGCAGCTTGAGCACGGGCGTACCCAGCAGCACGCCCGCCGTGGCCGCCAGCACGGCGGCCAGGGGGATCACGGCCCACAGTGGCGTGTGCAGACCATCGGGAAATGTGCGCGCGATCCACGCGAAGTTCTCCCACAAGTGCGGGCTGGCCAAGAGCGCGTACATGTAGGCGCCGACGGCATAGAAGGCCACGAAGCCGAGGTCGAGCAAGCCCGCGTAGCCGACCACGATGTTCA
>JANNEZ010000549.1:0-3992 GCA_031379255.1 Rhodoferax sp.
CTGCGCAGCGTCGAGATCGGCATGCCCGATGTGGCTTTGGCTGAGAATTTTTTCACCCAAACTTGGAACCTCAGTGTGGCGGCACGACAGGGGAAGGCCGTGTATTTGCGCGGAACCGGCAGCGACCACCACCTGCTGGCCTTGCACCCAAGCGGAAAACCCGAATTGCGGACGGTGACTTTTCGTGCGGCATCGGCCGGCGCGCTGGACCAGATTGCCGCGCAGGTGCCGCTTCATGGCGGAACAGTGCTGGCCGCCCGCGCCACCGTGGCCGAGCCCGGTGGCGGCGAATGTGTGGTGGTGCGCGACCCCCAGGGGCGCATCCTGCGGTTTGTCTGGGGCGATGTGCGCCATGCTGACACGGCAGGCCACCAAGACAAGCCTATTCGCCTGGCGCATGCGGTGTTAAACAGCCATGATGTGGCGGCTGGCCTGCCGTTTTACGAAAACGCGCTGGGCTTCAAGCTGTCCGACCGCACCCGCATCATGGCCTTCATCCGCATCCCCATGAAGCCCAGCGGCGACCACCACAGCATTGCGCTGGCCGATGCCGACAACGACTGCCTCAACCACATCGCTTTTGTCATGCCCAGCCTGGAAGCGGTGATGCGCGGCGGCGGGCGCATGAAAGACGCGGGTTACGGCATCGAGTGGGGGCCAGGCCGGCATGGCCCGGGCGACAACACCTTCAACTACTTTGTCGGACCGGCGGGTTTCGTCATCGAATACACCGCCGACGTGGAGCAGGTGGACGATAGTTATGTGGCGGGCAGCCCGGACGACTGGAAATGGCCGCCTGGCCGGGTGGACCAATGGGGCATTTCCGCGCCGCCTTCCGCGCGCCTCAAGGAAGCGCAGCGGCAGATTTCGTTTGCCACCGGTTTAAAGACCTGAAGCCCTGAAATGGCACAAACCTATGACGTGGCCATCGTTGGCTTTGGCCCCTCGGGCGCCGTGGCGGCAGGCCTGCTGGGCGCGCAGGGCTTGCGCACCTTTGTCTGCGACAGGGCGCGCGAGGTGTATGAGATGCCCCGGGCCTTCGCGCTGGACCACGAGATCATGCGCGTGTTTCAGCAGCTCGGCATTGCGCAGGAGGTACTGGCCTTTGCGGAACCCTTCACGCCTTCGGAGTTTTATGGCGTTGACGGGCAATTGATCAAACGTTTCACCACGGTGGCGCCGCCTTACCCACTGGGTTATGTGCCTTCGTTGGTGTTCACCCAGCCTGAGGTGGAGCGGGTTCTGCGCGCGCGCGTGCAGGCCCTGCCACCGGTGGACGTGGCGCTTGGCTGCGAATTGACGGGCTTGGCGCAAAACGCGGACGAGGTGACGCTTGATCTGAAGCAAAACGACGGCACCCCGCAACAGGTCCGCGCGCGTTACGTGGTGGCCTGCGACGGCGCGGCCAGCACCGTGCGCAACGCCGTTGGCATTGAATTGCAGGACCTGGGGTTCGACCAGGCTTGGCTGGTGGTGGACGTGCGGGTGAACAGCCAGGGCCTGGCCAAACTGCCGCAGACCAGCGTTCAATATTGCGAGCCCGAGCGTCCCTGCACTTTTCTCATTGGCCCGAAAAACCACCGGCGCTGGGAAATTTCGATCAACCAGGGGGAAGACCCCAAGGCGCTGGCCACACCGGAAGGCACCTGGAAGCTGTTGTCGCGCTGGCTCACGCCCGAAGACGGCGCGTTGTGGCGGCAGGCAAGTTACCGCTTTCATGTGCTGGTGGCGGAGCGCTGGCGCGCCGGGCGTGTGTTTGTGGCGGGTGACGCCGCGCACCAGCAGCCGCCGTTTCTGGGGCAGGGCATGTGCCAGGGCATCCGCGACGTGGCCAACCTCAGCTGGAAACTCGGCGCCGTGCTGCGCGGTGAAGCCCCCGAGGCCCTGCTCGACACCTACGGCGAAGAGCGCAAGGCGCACGTGACCGAACTGACCACCCGCATCAAAGGCATCGGCCAGTTGGTCGGCGAGCGTGACCCTGCGAAGGCGCGCGCGCGCGACGCGAGGTTGCTCGAAGAATGGGGTGGTGTGGTGAAGTCCGTGCCCCGGCAAAACGTGCAGCCGGCGCTTCAGGGCGGGTTGTTGTCGCTGCGGCCCCATGCGGCGGTGGGCACGATTTTTCCGCAACCCTGGGTGCGGCACGGGCCGCAAGCAGGTGGCCGTGCGCTGCTCGACGCCGTAGCAGGCACCGGCTGGCGGCTGGTGCTGTCGCCAGTGGCAGCGCACTGGCCAGTTGCCGTGCCGCCCTGGCTCAAGCGGGTTGCCGTGCGGGATGCGCAGCCGGGCGCTGGCTCATCCATCGAAATTCAGGAGCTGGACGGCGTGGTGTCCAGCTGGTGGCGCGCCATGGGCGTGCAAGCCGCCATCGTGCGGCCCGACCATTATGTTTATGCTGTGGCAGACAACGCCCCATCGCTGGCGCTTGAACTGGCCGATCTTGCCCGGCAATTTGAACCACTGCCCGAACCACTGCCTGAACCGCTGCCCAGTGCGCCATCCGCCACCCTCCAACCCGCCAGGAACTTCGCATGAAACCATTGCATCAACCCAATCGCCGGCTGGCCTTGGCCGCCCCCCTTGCCGCCCTTGTGCAGGCCGCGTTGCCATGGGCCGCAGGTTCCGCCAGCGCCCAAACCGCAGGCGCCTGGCCGCAGCGCCCGGTGAAGTGGATCGTCTCCCAGCCCGCCGGCGCCGGGCCCGACATTTTGGCGCGTTACATCGCCGAGCAGCTCTCGCGCGCCTGGGGCCAGCCGGTGGTGGTGGAGAACCGCCCCGGGGGTCAAAACGTGATTGGCGCGCAGGCCGCCGCCCGCGCCGCGCCAGACGGCTACACCTTCTTCTATGCCACGACAGCGGCGATGGTGACCAATGTGCTCACCTTCAAGAGCCTGCCGTATGACCCGGACAAAGATTTCGTCCCCGTCACCCTGGTCGGGCGCAGCCCGTTTGTGATCGCCAGCGGCACCGGCTCCGGCATCAAGACGCTGGCCGAGGCGTTGGCGCAGGCGAAGGCGCAACCCGGCAAGATCGCCATTGCCTCTGAAGGGCCGAAAACCTTTGCCGGCATGCTGGCGGGCAGCGTGGCTGCCATGGGCGGCGTGAGTTTCAACCAGGTGCCGTACACCAAGGCCACCGACGCGATACAGGACGTGTTGGGCGGCCGCGTGCCCTTGATCTGCCTGCCCGACGCCGCGCTGGCCAGCTACATCAAGAACGGGCAACTGCAGGCGCTGGCCGTGAGCACCGCCGAACGCGTGGCCAACCTGCCGGGAGTGCCTTCGCTGTCGGAAACCTTCAGCGGCTTTGACTACTCGGGCTGGAACGGCATGTTCGCGCCGGCGGGCACACCGGTTGACATCGTGGCCCGGGTCAACCGCGATTTCAAGGCGCTGCTCAAACAGCCCGAGGTGGCGCAGCGGTTGCAGGCGCTGGGCTCCGTCGCCGAGGGTGGCATGGACCCGGCCGCATTTGCCGCGTTCATGAAAGCCGAACGCGAACGCTGGGCCACCATCGTCAAGGCGATTGGTGTCACGGCGGAATAAAAACTGTCCGGCGTTGCGGTGTCGTACCCTGGCAGTGAAATTTCGAATGCTATTAAATATATAGCATACTATATATATTTTTCGTGACTTCATTGCCGATTTTGTTTGTAATTTGGAATCTTCATGCCAATAATTAACACCCATGTTAATTATTGCGTAAAATGGCTCTTGGCGGCGTTGCTTGCGCTGCTCCTGGCCGCCTGCGCCGCGCTCAACCCGGGACCCCGCTCCTACACCGTCAGCCAGACGCAGCTGCTGGCGCTGATCACCCAGCGCTTCCCGTTCAACGGCCGGGTGGCGCAGCTGCTGGACGTGCAGGTGCTGTCGCCGCGCCTCAAGCTGTTGCCCGAATCCAACCGGATCGCCACCGAGCTGGACATCCGTCTGAGTGAGAGCCTGCTGCGCTCTGCCTTTGAGGGTTCGCTGGCGATGGACTACAGCCTGCGTTTT
>JANNEZ010000562.1:0-5219 GCA_031379255.1 Rhodoferax sp.
AAAGTTCCAGTCAGACAACGCCTTGCCCCAAACCGGTCAACTGAACCCTGAAACCCAAGCCAAACTTCTCGAAAAAACGGGTTCAGCGTCGAAATAGGCTGATTTACGTCCCGCGACAATGGCGGGCATGAAAACCCTGCGTCTCAAACCCGGCAAAGAGCGTTCGCTCTTGCGCCGCCACCCGTGGGTCTTTGACGGCGCCATCGCCAAAGGCAGCGGCGACTCGGGCGAAACGGTGCGGGTGGAATCGGCGGACGGGCAGTTTCTGGCCTGGGCGGCGGCAAGCCCCACATCGAAAATCCGCGCGCGGGTCTGGAGTTTTGACGAATTACAACGCATCGACGCGGCATTTTTCAAGGCGCTGTGTGAAGCGTCGGCGCGGGCGCGGGCCCGGTTTGCGATTCCCAGCGACGCGATGCGCCTGGTGCATGGCGAGTCCGACGGCCTGCCCGGTTTGATCGTCGATCGTTACGGCGACACCCTGGTGGCGCAGTTTCTGAGCGCTGGCGCCGAGAAGTGGAAAGGCGTGCTCGCCGAAGCGCTGCTGGCCGCCACCGGCCTGACAAAGCTCTACGAGCGCTCCGACGCCAGCAGCCGTGCGCTGGAGGGGCTGCCCGAGGTCAAAGGCTGGTTGCGCGGCTCGGGCGCGACCGATCTGGTTTTGACCGAAAACGGCTGGATGCTTTCGGTGAACATCGAGCACGGCCATAAAACCGGCTTTTACCTGGATCAGCGCGACAGCCGCCAACGGTTTTTTGAAACCACGCGACGCCTGCAGTTCAAAAATGTGCTCAATTGTTTCTCCTACACCGGCGGCTTCAGCGTGGCAGCCCTGGCCGGCATGCAGGCGGCGGGCGTCGCCAGCGGGCACGTCACCTCGATCGATTCTTCTGCAGTGGCCTTGCAGAAAGCGGCGCACAACCTTGAACTGAACGGCTTTGACCTTGGCCAGGCGAGCTTTATCGACGCCGATGTCAACACCTCGCTGCGCCAGTTTCTGGATCAAGGCAAGACTTTCGACGCCATCGTGCTGGATCCGCCCAAATTTGCCCCCACGGTCGCCCACGCCGAGCGGGCCGCGCGCGCCTACAAGGACATCAACCGCCTGGCCCTGAAACTGTTGGCGCCCGGCGGGGTGTTGTTCACGTTTTCCTGCTCCGGCGGCATCAGCGCCGACCTGTTTCACAAAATTGTCGCCGGGGCGGGGGCCGACGCAGGTGTCGACGGTTTCATCACCGAACGCCTGGGTGGCGCGCCGGACCACCCCATGACGCTCAATTTCCCGGAAGGTGAATACCTCAAGGGCCTGGTGGTGATGCGCAGGTAAAATTGCCCCATGAGCTTAATCCCCGCCACCATCCTCACCGGCTTTCTCGGTTCGGGAAAAACCACGCTGCTGAAGCGCATTCTGGGAGAGGCCCATGGTCAGAAAATCGCCGTGATCGAGAACGAATTCGGCGAGGAAAACATCGACAGCGACATCCTGGTCTCCGAGACCAAGGAGCAGATCATCCAGATGAGCAATGGCTGCATCTGCTGCACCATCCGCGAAGACCTGCGTGGCGCCCTGCGCGACCTGGCCGAAAAAAAACGCAAGGGCGAGCTGGATTTTGACCGTGTGGTGATCGAAACCACCGGCCTGGCCGACCCGGGCCCGGTGGCGCAGACCTTCTTCATGGACGACGAAATCGCCGAAAGTTACCTGCTCGATTCCATTTTGACGCTGGTCGACGCCAAACACGCCGCCGGCCAGTTGAACGACCGCCAGGAAGCGCGCCGCCAGGTGGGTTTTGCCGACCAGATTTTCATCAGTAAGACCGACCTCGTCGCCAAAGACGAGACCGACGCGCTGATGCACCGCTTGAAACACATGAACCCGCGCGCGCCGCAAAAGGCGGTGCATTTCGGCGAGGTGGCGCTGTCAGAGGTATTTGACCTGCGCGGTTTCAAGTTGAACGCTAAACTGGACATTGACCCGGATTTCCTCAAGGAAGAAGGGCATGACCACGCGCACGGCGAACATGACCATGAAGGCCATGACCACGCTGATCACGACCACAGTGCGGGTGAACACTGCGACCACCCCTCACACGCCCATGAACAGGGCGAAAAAGGCCATGGCCACCACCATCACCACGATGACGACGTGAAAAGTTTTGTCTTCAAGTCCGAGCGCGCGTTTGACGCCGCCAAACTTGAAGACTTCCTGGGCGCCATCGTCAACATCTACGGCCCGCGCATGTTGCGCTACAAGGGGGTGCTGCACATGAAGGGCACCGACCGCAAAGTGATCTTCCAGGGCTTGCACCAGTTGATGGGCAGCGACCTGGGTCCGCCTTGGGGCGCAGACGAAAAACGCGTCAACAAGATGGTGTTCATCGGCATCGACCTGCCCAAAGACATCTTCCTGCAGGGCATGGAGCAGTGCCTGGCCGCCTGAGCGCGCAGTTCGTTGACCCTGCGGTTTGTTGATCTCCCCGTTTGTCTCGATTTTGCAACTGGCCGGATTCCAGCTGTGGAAGCCTGTACACTCGCGCGCCGGTGAAAAATCACCAAGTCACCGCACAAATTCACCCATTGGGCGTATAAGAACGGATGAGGGCGCGAGGCCGCTGGCCTTTGTGGGCTCAAACTATCGTGCAATGGTTTTTTGGTTGAATACGAGAGCGGTTCGTTGGCCGCCAACGTGCCCGCTCAAGTGGCATTTGTCAGGAGAATTCAAGTGAAAGCAGCAGTTGCCAAAGGCAAAGGGGATAAAGCCAAAGCAGTGGCCAAAACCGCCTTGAAACCCGCGTCGAAACCCGCATCCAAACTGGTGGGCAAGGGAAAAAGTGTTGCCAAACCGGTGGCCAAACCCGCTTTGAAGGCCAAAAATACCCCAACAGCTGCAAAACCCGTCAAGAAAACGGTGAAACCAGCAGCCAAACCCGTTGCCAAGCCGATTGTAAAAAAAGCTGCCAAACCGATCGTCAAGCCCGTCGCCAAGCCCGGCAAAAAGCCAGCCGCTAAATCCGCCGTGAAAGTATCCAGCAAAGCGCTGGTCGCCAAGAAGGCTGCCGCCAAACCTGTGGCAAAAACATCGCCGTCGAAAGCGCCCGCGCCCAAAGCGCCTGTCTCCGTCAAATCAAAAATAGTGAACGTTGCCTCCGCCAAACCGAAACCACCCGCTGCCAAACCTGTTGCCAAAGCTGCCCCGAAAGTTATCCCGAAAGCCACCTCCAAAACCGAATCCAAACCGATCGCCAAACCCGCAGTCGCCGCGCCAGCGCCCGTGGCCGCGCCAGTGCCAGGGCCGGTTGGCGCTTACCCGGCGGTGCCGCAGAAATCCGGCCGCCCGTCGTCGCGGCTGGCCCAGATCACTGTGCCGTCGATGGCGCAATCGGTGGCGTCAACCGCTGCCAAATCCAGCTTCACGCAAAGCGTTGCGTTGCCGCTGATCACGCCGCCGCTGGCTTCGGCTGTCAAGAAAGACCCGAAACTGGCCAACAACTGGAAAACCAAGTCGGCCGACCAGCTCAGCGATGCCGAGCTCATCGCCATGCCCGACGGCGAATACATGAACGACAAGCAGATGGCGGCGTTTCGCCTCAAGCTGCTCACCTTGCGCCAGGACATCCTCAACAGTGCCGGTGAAACCACCGAGCACCTGCGCGAAGACACGGTGGTGGTGCCCGACCCGGCCGACCGCGCCACGATCGAGGAAGAACACGCGCTGGAGTTGCGCACGCGCGACCGCGAACGCAAGTTGTTGAAGAAAATTGAGCAGTCGATCAACCGCATCGACGTGGGTGACTACGGTTTTTGCGACGAAACGGGGGAACCCATTGGTGTTGGCCGCCTCATAGCCCGGCCCACGGCGACCCTGTCGCTCGAAGCGCAGCAGCGGCGCGAACTCAAACAGAAGATGTTCGGGGATTGAATCCAGGTGCAACAGCCCCAGCTTGTTAAAATACAGGCCTGCTTGGCGCCATGCACCCGCACGCCGGCCTGAATTCCGGACTGAACCCCACACCGATGGCCACCAAAGACAACCCTGCCGGTTTGCTCTCCAAAGTGGCGAAGTTCGTCCGCAATCCGACCACCAACTGGTCGGATCTGGACAACCCGCCGTCGACCGACGCCGAAAGCGGTTACAGCAAACAGGCGCTCAAGGAGATGATTGAGCGCAAGCGGCAAAACGACTTCGTCAGAAAGCGCGAGTTTGACCAGCTGCGCAAATTGCGCAACCGCGACCCCAGCGCACCGGCGGACGCGGCCGGACGGCCGTCGTTCTACCAAAGCAGCATTCCGTCAAACCTGGACGAACGCGCGCACACGCTCAAGAAGATCGACGAAATCGAAGCCCAGATGTCCAAGCAGTGGTGGAAGGGCAAACAAATCGAAGGCGCTCCCGCCGAAGGCGGGTTCCCGGTGGCGGCGAGCCCTGCCGGCGACGCCAACCGCGCCTCGGGCGACTTTGCCTCCACTGAGCCCGGCGCCATGGCTGGGGGTTCAAATTTTTCCAAAACACCGGCGGGAGGAGGCGACGCCAGGCAGGCGGAAAAACACCCGAGCGCAGCCATCACCCTGACGCCCAGTTACGACGGCGCCTCCGGGTTCTCCACATCCAAACTGTTTGCCGAAGAGCTCAGTGATGACGCCTCCGACCCCGAGCTGGAGGAGGCGGCAATCCGGTTTGCCAATGGGGACAACGACGGCGCCGAAACCGGCCTGCTCGACGCCCTGAAAAAAAGCGGCGGCAAAAGTGAATTCGCCAAGCTGTGGATGGCGGCCCTGTTCGATTTTTACCGTGCCACCCACCAGCCCAACAAATTTGACAGCCTGGCTCTGGATTTTGCGGACAAGGTGGGCCGCTCGGCTCCCGCCTGGATATCCATGCAGGACCACCACAACGCCAAGGTCGCTGAGGAAATCGAGCGCACGCGTCCGCAGGGCCTGCAGGGCAAGGCGATTTGGGTCAGCCCGGCCAGTCTCTCGCTGGCGGCCATGGGCGAGCTGCATCTCGCGCTTGCCAATGCGCCCAGCCCCTGGAAACTCGACTGGAGCGAGCTGCACGAGATCCAGCCCGACGCCATGAAAACCCTGGCGACCCTGTTTGCCACCTGGTGCGGCCAGAAGGTGCGCCTGCATTTTGACGGCGCCGGCAACCTCGACCGGGTGTTGCGCGCCTGCACGCCCTCGGGCAGCAAGACCGTGAACACCACCTGGTGGCGCATGCG
>JANNEZ010000026.1:0-1919 GCA_031379255.1 Rhodoferax sp.
GGTGACGCCCATATCGATGATCTCGCCATGGCGGCTGATGCCTTCACCAAACAGGATGTCGAACTCGGCGGTTTTGAACGGCGAGGCGACCTTGTTTTTCACGACCTTGACCTTGGTTTCGTTGCCAATCGCCTCTTCGCCCTTTTTGATGGTGCCAGTGCGGCGGATGTCCAGGCGCACCGAGGCGTAGAACTTCAGCGCGTTGCCGCCGGTGGTGGTCTCGGGGCTGCCGAACATCACGCCGATCTTCATGCGGATCTGGTTGATGAAAATCACCATGCAGTTGGACTTCTTGATGTGTGCCGTGAGTTTGCGCAGCGCCTGGCTCATCAGGCGCGCTTGCAGGCCGGGCAATGAATCGCCCATTTCGCCTTCGAGTTCGGCCTTGGGTGTGAGCGCGGCAACCGAATCAACAACGATCAGGTCAACCGCGCCGGAGCGAACCAGTGAATCGACGATTTCCAGCGCTTGTTCGCCGGTGTCAGGCTGGCTGATCAGCAAATCTTGCAGGTTCACGCCGAGTTTTTGCGCGTACTGGATGTCCAGCGCGTGCTCCGCATCGATAAACGCGCAGGTGCCCAGCAGCTTTTGCATCTGGGCGATGACCTGCAGCGTGAGAGTGGTCTTGCCGGACGACTCCGGGCCGTAAATTTCAACCACGCGCCCGCGCGGCAGTCCACCCACGCCCAAGGCGATATCCAGCCCAAGGGAGCCGGTGGAGCAAACCTGGATGTCCTCAATCACCTCGCCCTCACCCAAACGCATGATGGTGCCCTTGCCAAATTGTTTTTCGATCTGCAAAAGAGCCGCTTGCAGAGCCTTGGCTTTTTCGGTATTGGCAGCGAGGTTGAGGCCTGAGGTGCCGCTTGCGTTGCTACTTTTGGTCGATGTGTCCATGAAGATATCCTTTGAAATCAATAGATTGAAGCTAAAACAGGTCGAATTCGCGGTTGGCAAGCAGTCTGAGTTTATTGACAGGCTGGATGCTTGAACAGTATCTTAACGTGGCAAATTGAAATTGGTAAACACTTTTTTTAGTCAGTTTAATTTACTATATTTCATGCCTGAAACCGACATCCCGGCACCCGATGACCGTTGGCGCCAAGCCCACCTGGGTTACCTCATGGGCCGTGCGCTGCAACGCTTCGACGCCCGCGTGATCGAGCTGATGGCGCAAGACGTCAACGTGCCACTGGCGCTCTCCAACCTCGCGCAACGCCAGCAGGTGGGCGCGGCACACATCCACATCACCCGCCATTTGCCGCTGGCGGGCGCTCGCCTGACGGACCTGGCAGGCAGCGCTGGCATGAGCAAACAGGCCATGGGCAAGCTTGTCGACCAATGTGAAGCCTGGGCGCTGGTCACCCGCACGATTGATGCGCGGGATGCACGCGCCAAACGGGTGGCGTTTACGCCGCTTGGCCACGTATGGCTGAAGGCATTTGAAAACGCCGTGGCGCAAACCAGCTCCGAATTGCGGCAGGCGGTGGGCGAGCAGGTGGCCACCGTGATCTCAATCGGGCTTGAAGCCTATGCCGGTTGAGGCGACCGCGGCCAGATCACCACCGCAGCGCCCTAAAATGGCGCGAAACCACAAGGCAAGGAGACCCAATGCGCGTTCTGATTGCTGAAGACGACCAGGTACTGGCTGACGGCCTCATGCGCGCGCTGCGCAGCAGTGGCGCAGCCGTGGACCATGTGGCCGACGGCGCCCAGGCCGACGCGGCCTTGATGACCAACAGCGAGTTTGATCTGCTCATCCTGGATCTGGGTCTGCCCAGACTGCATGGCCTGGAGGTTCTCAAACGCCTTCGCGCGCGCGGCTCGTCGATGCCGGTGTTGATCCTGACGGCGGCTGAAAGCGTGGAAGAACGTGTCAAAGGCCTGGATTTGGGCGCCGACGATTACATGGCCAAACC
>JANNEZ010000048.1:0-3605 GCA_031379255.1 Rhodoferax sp.
GTTGGCGCTTTGCCGGGCGGAAAATGACGCAGGACAAGCCACCCAAACCATGATGGTTCCTTTGCTTGGCAGTTTTTTTAATCAGGAGAAATCGATGAAGTTGAATCAATTATTGACCCCTCTGGCGGCGCTTGCACTGGCCGCGGCAGCGCCCCTGGCGCAGGCGCAAAAAGCCGTGCCCCTGCAAGGCGTGAGCGCCACTGAAATCACGCTGGGATCCATCCAGGACCTCTCCGGCCCCATCGCCGGGTTCGGCAAACAGTCGCGCTTGGGCATGTTGCTGGCGGTCGACGAAATCAACGAGCAAGGCGGCATCCATGGCCGCAAACTGAAGCTGATCGTTGAAGACTCGGCCTATGACCCGAAAAAAGCGGTATTAGCGGCACAAAAGCTGGTCAACCAGGACAAGATTTTCCTGATGGCAGGCCACATGGGCACGGCCAACAACCTGGCAGCCATGCCGGTCCAGTTCGAGAAAAACGTCATCAACTTCCTGCCGATCACAGCTGCGCGCGAGATGTATGAGCCCCTGCACAAGCTCAAATACTCATTCGCCGCCACCTACTTTGACCAAATGCGCATGTCTTTGCCCAGGATGGTGAAGGAAAAAAATGCCAAAAAAGTCTGCTCGATCTACCAGGACGATGACTTTGGCCTTGAAGTGCAGCGCGGCGCCGACGCCGGGCTGAAAACCATCGGCATGGAGATGGTGGAAAAGACCTCTTACAAACGCGGCGCGACCGACTTCTCGTCGCAAGTGGCCAAAATGCAGTCCTCAGGCTGCGACCTGATCGTGATGGGAACCATCATCCGTGAAACCATCGGCACCATCGGCACGGCCCGCAAGCTGGGCTACAACCCGACCTTTTTTGGCAGCAGCGCGGCCTACACCGACCTGATCCACAAGCTTGGCGGCCCCGCCATGAATGGCCTGTATGCCACGATGACGTCCCAGCACCCTTACCTGGACGACGCCTCCAAGCCGGTCCAGTTCTGGGCCGCCAAGTACAAGACCAAGTTCAATGAAGACCCGACCGTGTTCTCGGTGTACGGTTACACCATCATTGACACCTTTGCCAAGGGCGCCAATAAGGCTGGCAAAAACCTGACCACCGACGGCTTCATCAAGGCCATGGACACCATTAGCGTCCCGGCCGACATGTTTGGCGGCGCGCCATTCAGTTTCACCGCCACCAAGCGCTTGGGCAACGACGCCTCCCGCCTGTCCCAGATCGTGGACGGCAAGTGGAAGGTGATCTCGGAGTACATCAAATAACCCGGCCTTCGCTTCAAGCAAAAAAACCGCCTTCGGGCGGTTTTTTTACGACACCATGTAGGCGGCGGAACCTGCTGACAACAATTTCCCGTCCGGCGACAAAAACTCCATGCGTGTGGTCGCGACACGTGAGCCCAGGCGCAACACCGTGGCTGTGACGAAAAAATGCTCGCCGATGCCAACACTCAGGTAATCAACGTGCAAATCGATCGTTGAAATTTTCCCGAAACGCGCCATCAGGTGCTCCAGTGATTCCTCGGGGTGGCGTGCTGTTGTGGCGGCCATGATGGCAAAACCACCGGTCACGTCCATCGTTGCGCTGATCGCTCCGCCGTGCAGGCGGTGTGAAGCGCGGTGGCCCACCAGTTCCTGGCGCATGGGCAGCCGCCCGGTCACCTTGTCGGGCTCAAAAGCGTGCAGCTTGAGCCCCAGGTGTTTGTTGAATGAGGTGTCTTCCTCGAAATGACGGGTCAGCACGGCAATAAAGTCCCGGGTGAATTTGCCGTTGGCGCCGATGTGGGATGGTTTCATGGTTCAGAAGCCCAATTGGCGCGAGGCCAGCTCTTTCATGATTTCCTCGGCGCCGCCACCGATCATCATCACCTTGACTTCGCGGTAAATGCGCTCGGACTTGGTGCCACGCATGAAACCCATGCCGCCCAGGATTTGCACCGCCTGGTCTGCACAGAATTGCATGGTTTGGGTGGCGTGGTTTTTCAGCATGCAGACTTCGGCCACCCAACGCGATGCGGTGTCCTTGCCCGCGCCTTCCTCACCTCCGTCCGCACGCGAAGTGAGTGCGTCGCACCAGGCCTGGGTCGATGCAATGCGCATCTGCATATCCACAAGCTTGTGGCGGATCACCTGGCTCTCCACCAGTGCCTGGCCAAAGGTTTTGCGCTGCCGCGCCCAATCGAGCGCTTCATCAAAACACGCCTGCGCAAACCCCAACGCCAGCACCGACATGCCGAGCCGCTCTGCATTGAAGTTGCCCATGATCATCCTGAATCCCGCGCCCTCCTGGCCCACCAGCATGCGCGCGGGAACCCGGACGCCGTCAAACCGGATGTGCGCCGTGTCTGACGCGTGCCAGCCCATTTTTTCAAGGCGCGTGCGGCTCACGCCGGCCAGGCGCATGGGCACTACGAGAAGCGATATCCCGCTGGCTCCCTTGGCGCCCGAATCCCCCGTTCGCACAGCCGTGGTCACAAAGTCTGCCCGCACACCCGAGGTGATGAATATTTTTTCACCGTTCACGAGGTAGTGGTCGCCGAGCTCATCCTGAACACGCACGGCCGTCGTCATGATCGCTGCCACGTCACTGCCGCCACCTGGCTCGGTGATGCCCAATGCAGAGATTTTTTCACCCCGCAGCACAGCCGGCACGATCTCGCGCTGCAATGCCTTCGAGCCGTGTTTGAGAATGGGCGGCAAACCAATCGAGTGTGAATACAAACTGGCGTGCACGCCGCCGCTGCCGGTATAACGCGCGAAGGTCTGGTTCACCAGGCTTTTCATCCGGTGCGTGGCCGGGGTTCCGCCGAATTCTTCCGGATACCCCAGGCCGAGCAACCCCAGCTCGGACGCGCGTTGGTACAGTGGTCTCGGAAACTCCCCGGCAGCGTCCCATGCCGTCACGAAGGGCGCGATTTCGTCGAGAGAAAACCGTTTGACCAGTTCGATGAGCGCCTGCTCATCGGCGCTGTCAAACGCCATCGCGGAATCCGTCAGCGCCACGGCGGCACTCATGCTGTGGTCATGCCGATTTGGGCGGCCGTTTGGCGATGCCCATGGTCTTGGCCAAAATGCCCATCATCACTTCATCGGCGCCGCCGCCGATGGACGCCAGGCGGCCGTCGCGGTATTTGCGGGCGACACGGTTTTCAAGCGTGAACCCCATGCCACCCCAGAATTGCAGACAGGTGTCAGGCACGATGCGGTTGAGCCGTCCGGCCTTGAGTTTGGCCATCGACGCCAGTTCCGTCACGTCTTGCCCGCTCACATACAACTCGCAGGCGCGGTAGGTCAGCGCGCGCAGGGCTTCAACCTCCGTCTTGATCTCAACCAGCTTGAACTGCACCCACTGCTGGTCGGCCAGTGTGGCGCCAAACAGCTTGCGCTCCTGCGCCCACTCAATGGTCAGGTCAATGCAGTTGCTCAAACCCTGGATGGCGCTGCCCGCCGCCCACAGGCGTTCTTCCTGGAACTGCATCATCTGGTAGATGAAGCCCTGGCCTTCGGCGCCGATCCGGTAACGCTGCGGCACCCGCACTTCGTCAAAATAAATCAAGCCGGTGTCGCTCGAATGCATGCCGATCTTGCGGATTTT
>JANNEZ010000067.1:0-3842 GCA_031379255.1 Rhodoferax sp.
GATGCCCAACTGGTTGCGGCCCAGAGCACTGATAATGCCGCCGGTTACGGTCTGGCCCACGCCAAACGGGTTGCCAATGGCCAGCACCTGGTCGCCCACCTGCAGGGCATCCGAATTGCCCAGCACGATCACGGGCAGGCGGTCCAGCTCGATTTTCAGCACGGCCAGGTCGCTGTCCGGGTCGGTGCCGATCACCTTGGCGATGGTGTGGCGGGCGTCGTTGAGCACCACTTCGATCTCGTCTGCCCCGTCCACCACATGGTTGTTGGTCAGGATGTAACCACTGGCGCTGACGATGACGCCGCTGCCCAAGCCGCTTTGCGGCTGGTTGCCCTGCTCGCCGAAAAAGAACTTGAACCACGGGTCGTTCGAGCGCGGGTCGCGCCGGGCGTTTTTGCTGGTGTTGATGCTGACCACGGCGGGCGAGGCCTTTTGCGCCGCCTGGCGCAAGCTGCCGGCCGGCATGCTGCCTGCGGCGGCGGCCGGCGCCTCGATCACGCTGACGGTGCCGAGCGGCCCCGCGCTGCGCCCGAGCCAGCCGGGTTGGAGCGTCGCCACCACAAAATAAGCCGCCAGCAGCACGGTTGCCGCTTGGGAGAACACAAGCCAGAGTCGTTTCATGGGGCAAATTGTAGGGCGGCGGGGTGAATAACAAGCCGGGTGCAACAGCAATATGCGCGGGTTATCTGAAAAATGGAACCAATCATTCCCAAATTGGGTATGATTGATCGATTTTTATCGATTTTTGATAAAATATGAATAAAAATAGACTCTAAGTCTCACAAAATATAGATTTATAGCTATATATATTATAGCAAATTAGAGAAGCCTGTGATACGTTCAGAACCACCCGATGGCACCGCTCGGCGCTTGCGTTTGCCCGATTTCAGGTACCCTCCCGGTTGCCATGCCCATCGACTTGCCCAAAGACGTCAAAAAAGAAGCCATCGCCTCGATTGAGCGTTACTTCCAGGAAAACATGGAAGAAAAAATCGGCAACATCGCTGCTGGCGCGCTGTTGGGTTATTTTCTGGAGGAACTGGGCCCGCTGGTCTACAACCGGGCCGTCGCCGATGTGCAGGAGCGTTTGCAGGCGCGTGTGGCGGAACTGGATTTTGAAATCCATCAGGACGAATTTCAGTATTGGCGCAAGTTTGACCGGCAGAAGAAGCGCTGAAAGCCCTGGCCGCGCCGAACCGCGGCGCCTCGGTGACAATCGCAGGCGATATGGCGACCCGACAAGATCTCAACCAGGCATTTGACACGCTGCTGCAACCAGAACGGTTCAAGGACTACGGCCCCAACGGCCTGCAGGTCGAAGGCAAACTGCGCATCAAAAAAATCGTCTCGGGCGTGACTGCCAGCCGGGCTTTGATCGAAGCGGCCATCGAAGCGCAGGCCGACGCGATTTTTGTGCACCACGGCCTGTTTTGGCGCGGGCAAGACGGGCGCGTGACCGGCTGGATGAAACAGCGCCTCTCCCTTTTGCTGGCGCATGAGATCAACCTGTTTGCCTACCATTTGCCGCTGGACGCCCACGCCGAACTGGGCAACAACGCGCAGTTGGCCGCGCAATTGGGCCTGAAGGCCTTTGACGGTGATGCCGGGCGATTTGGTGAGCAGGCTCTGGCCTTTTTGGGCGCGCGCCTGGACGGCCGCAACTTTGCCAAGGCGCAGAGCCTGGCCAACCACGTCGAGCGTGTATTGAAGCGGCCTGTCGCCCTGGTGGACGTGCCCGACAAGCCGATCAAAAAAGTCGCCTGGTGCACGGGCGGCGCGCAGGACTATTTCGAAGCGGCGATTGCCGCCGGGGCAGACGCCTTCATCACCGGCGAAATTTCAGAGCCGCAGGCGCATTACGCGCGCGAGTCGGGCGTGGCGTTTCTGGCCTGCGGACACCACGCCACCGAGCGGTATGGCGCGCCGGCAGTAGCGGGGCATGTGGCCAAACAGTTGGGTTTGAACCATGAATTCTTCGACATCGACAACCCTGCATAGATATGACCCCCACGCTTGTCACTTCGTGTACTGCGCTGCCCCCCGAGGGGGCTAATTTTTGGCTTCGCCGCTCTTCGAGAACTTGGGGCGGCCCGGCGAAAAATTGTCCATGAAGACCATCGCCATCACCCTCGGTGACCCGGCCGGCATCGGGCCGGAGATCATCGCCAAAGCGTTTCGGGATGCGCCCGATGTGATCGCTGGGTGTTTTGTCGCTGGGGATGTGGCCACGATGCGCCGCGCGGTCGGCTTCATCAGCGCCGGGCAAATTCCGTTGCCGGTGGCGCAGATCGAATCGCCGCAGGAGGCGCTGAACCTGCCGCCGCGTTGTATACCCGTGCTGCAAGTGCAGGCGCCGCTCGCCTTGGCGCCGGTGGGCGAAATCAGCGCCCTGGCCGGCGCTTTGGCCGCGCACTGTGTGGTTTGGGCGGCCAACGCGGCCTTGAGGGGCGAGATTGCCGCCCTGGTGACGGCGCCGCTGCACAAAGAGGCGCTGTCAGCCGCAGGCCCGCCGCATTCAAATTTTCCGGGTCACACCGAGATGTTGCAAGCGCTGGCGGCGGCACAGGCCGGCCAGGCCGTTGCGGCATTGCCAGTTCGCATGATGCTTGCGAACGACGAGCTGCGGGTGGTGCTGGTCAGCATCCACGTGGCTTTGCTGGACGCGATCAAAGCCGTGAATTTTGACAATGTGTTGCAAACCTTGCGAATTGCTCACACGTCATTGCACACGATGCTGGGCCGCGCGCCGCGCATTGGCGTGGCCGGGTTGAACCCGCACGCGGGTGAGGGCGGGCTTTTTGGCCACGAAGAAATCACGGTGATCGCGCCGGCCATCGCCCAGGCGTGCCGGGAGGGCATTGACGCGCACGGGCCGTTTGCGCCCGACACCGTGTTCATGCGCGCGCGCGCCAGCGCCGCAAAACCGGGCGAGTTCGACGTGGTGGTGGCGATGTACCACGACCAGGGCTTGATTCCGGTGAAATACCTGGGCGTGGAGAGGGGCGTGAACGTGACCTTGGGCCTGCGGGGATTGGACGGTAAAGCCTTGGTGCGCACCAGCCCCGACCACGGCACGGCGTTTGACATTGCCGGCCAGGGAACAGCGGACGCTTCGAGCCTGGTCGAAGCCATCCGCATGGCCAGGCAGCTTATTTCTTCAGCGAATCCCTGATCTCGCGCAACAGCACAACATCTTCCGGCGTGGCGGCCGGAATGGCCGGGGCCGCTTCTTTTTTCATCTTGTTCATCTGTTTGACCATCATGAAGATGATGAAGGCCAGGATGGCGAAGTTGACCAAAATGGTGATGAAGTTGCCATAGGCGAACAGGTTGGCGCCGGCGGCCTTGAGGGTGGCGTAACTGGTCGCTCCTTCGATCGCTTTGGCTGGTGGCGCCAGCATGACGTACATCTCCGAGAAATTCAGGCCGCCGAAGATTTTGCCGACGATCGGCATGATCAGGTCGCCAACGATCGAGTCGACAATTTTCCCAAACGCGCCGCCGATGATCACACCTACGGCCAAGTCCATCACATTGCCCTTGAGCGCGAAGTCCTTGAATTCCTGCATCATTCCCATTTAAATCTCCTCTATTGATTAAAGCGATGGGCAGTATCGCCCCGAATCCCGCCCTGTCAAGCCCCAAACTGGCGGTTAAAACCCCCGTTTTGCTCAGCTACAATGCCGGGTTGACCCCTAGAACATCGACCCAAATCGACATTTCGTGACATCTTTTTGAGGAATCCCATGAGTGAATCCCTGGTTGGCGACGGCCACATTGACGCCAGCAAACGGACTTGGTTGATCGCATCGAGCTGCGCCGGCGCTGTGGGCGCCGGTTTT
>JANNEZ010000072.1:0-3250 GCA_031379255.1 Rhodoferax sp.
TTTGGAACGCAGATCAATCGCGATGCTTTTTTTGTTGCGGTTGAACATCGGGAAAAAACCCGCGCCTGAGCCCAGCAGATGCCGCGTGCGGTCGCCTTCGATCGGTTCGACCTTGATGACCTCAGCGCCCATGTCGGCCAGCACCATGCCGCAGGTCGGGCCCATCACCATGTGGGTGAATTCAACGACTTTCAAGCCAGCAAGCGGCAGCGAATTGGCTGAATGATTCATCTTGCAAACCTCACTGCGCAAACCGCTCGCTCTGAGCCTGTCGAAAGGCTTCGACAGGCTCAGCCCGAACGGACATGGGTGACTTGAGGGTTTTGGGCAGGCCCGCCCGCCACAAGGTGCCATGCAGTGTTTCGCCCTGCAGCCAGCCTGCCACCTGCCCACGCAATGCCATCAGTTTGTCAAAATCGATGCCGGTCCCGATGCCCATGGACAGCAGCATGTGGGCCAGGTCTTCCGTGCTGACATTGCCGCTGGCCCCCGGAGCGTGCGGGCAGCCGCCAATGCCGGCCAGGCAGGCGTCAAACCGGTTGATGCCGAGTTGCAGCGCCGCATAAACATTGGCCAGGCCCAGACCCCGCGTGTCGTGGAAGTGGCCGCAATTGAGCTTGTTGCCAGTGGACGTTTGGGCAATCGGCAGGCACAGTTCAAACAGATTGCGGACCATCGCCGGGTCGGCATAACCCACGGTATCGGCCAGGCCGACTTCGTCTACACCGGCGTCGATCACGGCCTTGACCAGGCGTTGAACCTCAACCGACTCGACCCGGCCCTGGAGGGTGCAGCCAAATGCCGTGCTCATGCCGATCTCAATGCGTGTGGCCGAAGCCCGCGCGTCGCGCAGCTTCACGACGCTGCGGATGATGTCGAGCACCTCATCAGGCGTCTTGCGCAGATTGGCCAGGCTGTGCGCATGGCTGGCCGAGAGCGGCAGCAGCATCGAATCGGCCTCACACGCCAGCGCGCGCTCGGCGCCCTTGAGGTTGGGCACCAGCACCGACGCTTTGAGGCCCGGCAGCGTCTTGGCAAACACCACCAACTCTTCAGTGTCGGCCAGTTGCGGCAACAGGTGCGCGGGCACGAAGGAGCCAACCTCAATCTCGCGCTGGCCAGCATCGTAAGCGCCCTGGATCCACTGGAGTTTTTGCGCCGTGGGCATTACCCGCGCGATGCTTTGCAGGCCGTCGCGCAGGCCCACCTCGCGAATGATGGCTTGTGTGGGAAGGGGTGAAGATGTCGTGCTCATGCCTCTATTTTAGTTATTCCAAAAGCAAAGTACATATCAATTTTGGAAGCTTTAAAATTCCAATAAGGAATACTTAAAAACAAGGCAAAACGACCCCATGCGCGACCTTGACCTCACCTCGCTGCGTCTTTTTGTGTCGGTCTGCGAGACCCGCAATATCGCCCGCGCGGGCGAATTGGCCAATATGGTCGGCTCGGCCATCAGCAAACGGCTGGCGCAGCTCGAAGCCAGCGTGGGCACCCCGCTGCTGGTGCGCCGCCGCCATGGCGTGGACCCGACACCGGCCGGCGAAACCCTGCTGGAGCACGCCCGCTCGATGCTGGCCAGCAGCCAGCGCATCGAGCGCGACATGGCGGCCTATGCCTCGGGCGTCAAGGGCCAGGTGCGCGTGCTGGCGACCGCGTCGGTGATGGCCGAATCGCTGGCGGACGACGTTGCCGCCTTCCTGCATCTGCCGGCACATGCCGACATCCGCGTGGACATGGAGGAACGCATCAGCATGGAGGTGGCGCGCGGCATCCGCCAGGGCAGCGCGTCGCTGGGCATCTGTTGGGCCAGCGAACATGGCGTGGACTTGTCTGGCCTGCAATCAAGGCCCTACCGCAGCGACCACCTGGCCATCGTGGTGCACCCCGCACACCCGCTGGCGCCGCGCAAATCAGTGACGTTTGAGCAGACCCTGGGCTACGAACACGTCAGCCTGCCGGTGGCCAGCGCCGTGCAGGTGATGCTGCAGCGCCAGGCGGCGGCGCTGGGAAAGACGCTGCAACAGCGGGTAATCGTCTCGAATTTTGAAGCCGCGCTGCGTATGGTTCAGGCCAGGCTGGCCATCAGTGTGGTGCCGCGCGAGGTGGCGCAGTTTTACGCGGCCTCCCATGACCTGAAGGTCATCACACTGGACGAGCCGTGGGCCAGGCGGCACTTCGCCATCTGTTTCAATGATGAAGGAAATTTGCCAGCAGCCGCCAAGCTGCTGCTGGCCCATCTTGAAGCTTGCAGCATTGGCGCAGCAGGCCGGTGAATCTCAGTCGAAAATAATTAACACCCATATTAATTATTTTTTTGAACCCGGTCGATTTCCGGATTTGAAGCGAAAAGTGGCATCAAGTCTCGTGGAGTAGGATTTAATTGCTATTATTTATATAGCAAATGGCAAATTTGACGGCACCGGATCGCAGCTAGATCTGCACCCGCGTCCCAAGTTCGATCACGCAGTTGTTGGGCAGGCGGAAAAACCCGGCCACGCTGCCGGCATTGACGCCAGCCTTTGGCGGTCGAACCGTTCAGGCTGGCTTGTTGTTGCGGTTCAGCGTGTTGCATGGCGCCAGCGTATCACTGCGGGCGTCAGGATTTCATCAGCAAGCTGGCGGCGAGCCAGGCGGTGAATGTGGCAATTGGCCATTTGTTAACACCCATATTAACATTTCATCAAAATGATCGGCGCACGACCATTTTTATGAAAAAAATGCCTTCAAGTCTCGTGAAATAGATCCAATCAGCTATACTATTAATAGCAAAATCATTTTGAACGAAAGCCCTCCTTCAGGTCCTCAAACGACATCAACTCCCCCGCCAGCGCGCTGGCCATCACGGTGGGCGGGCTGGCCAGCCAAACCTGGCCAGGGCCGCTGCGGCCGGGGAAGTTGCGGTTGATGGCGCTCACCGTGACCTGGCTTTCGTCTACGGACGAACCTGGCCCGCAGTTGGCGCAGGCGCCGCATGAGGGTTGCAGCATCTGCGCACCGATGGCGGCAAAGGTTTTGTCGTAGCCGCGCGCCACGCAGTAGTCGCGCACCGCCGTCGTGCCGTATTGCAAATAAAGTTTGACATGCGCCGGCAGCGCTGCGCCGTGGTCCAGCGCCCATTTCAGCACGCCGTGGTAGTGGTCAAAGTCTTCGCGTTTGCCCGCCGTGCAGGAGCCGCCATAGGCGATGTCGATCTTCACCGGCGCTGCCAGGCTGCCCAGCGCGATGCCGTTGCCGGGGTCACCGGGGG
>JANNEZ010000094.1:0-5239 GCA_031379255.1 Rhodoferax sp.
GGTGGATCGACCCGCGACTTCGAAGTTATTTTGGCCCAGGACAGAAAATTCTGGGAGAACTTTGTGCGCACCCACGGCATTGAAAAAGAATAGACCAGCGCTCAGGCTTTCTTGACCAGCGCCAAAGCTGCTTTCGCAACTTTGAGGGGCGCCTCCAGCGCGGGCTTCAGGCCATGCGCCCGCAAAGCCGTCAGATAACGCGCACGAAGCGCCGCTATGGCGGCGTAACGATTGCCAAAGTAGCCTTCGTCAAACCCATGGGTATGTGTCAACAATGTTTTGAAGTGCTCCGCGGCCAAAGCGTGATCGCCGCGCTCTTCCAACGCCACCACCAGCGACATGCGGGCGATGGAACCCGGCGAGACCATGACAGATTGCTGGAGCATTTGAATGGCCTCTTCATGTTGCCCCAAAGCCAAAAAAACCCGGCCCAGCAACTCCATATGCGGGCTGCGCAAAATGGGCAATATGGCGCGGCAAGATGCCATCACCGCCAGGGCTTCCTGCGGCCTTCCGGCATACAACAAGAGCACCGCACGCAACTGCAGCACCAGGGGGTCTCCCTCCACAAATGCCATTGACCGGTCAGACGCCGCGAGGGCTTCCTCCATGCGGCCATTGACCACCGACAAATGCGCCAGCAAGCCATAAGCCACCGGGCTCGCTGCGTCAAGTTCAATGGACTTGCGGATCTCCGCCAGCGCGTCGCCGACACGGTCTTCTTTCCACAGCCCGGTATGGCAGGAATGAATGTCAAACGAGTGCAATTGGGCAAGAATGCGCCAGGCGCGGCCATACTGAGGGTAACGCTGCACGGCGAGCGCCGCCAGCCTCTGCCCTTCGCGTGTGCCCTCAACTGAATTCAGCGTGAAACATGCGTCTGCGCGGGCTGCCAAGTCGTAAGCGTTGAGTGAATCGGGCGCCTTTGCGGGCACCTTCAAAATGCTCACCCTGAAACCATTGTCAATCGAGCCCGCCATGCGCCCGATCAATGCTGCTGTCTCCGTGTATATATCGGAGAAATGCACTTGTCTGCGCTCCGCCCAGACGATTTCGTCACTGTGCCCATCCACCATCTCAAGCGACCACTGGATGCTGGACTCCGAGAGTTGAACCTGGCCTGAGACGATGAAACGGGCGTTCAAGCGCTCACATATTTCCCCGGTGCCCAGGGCTTGCCCTTTGAGCGCAAACGACGACAGCCTGCTGATCACCCGCAGTTCGCTGTGCCGTGCCAACGTGGCGGACAGGTCGCCGGCAAATGTCATCGCGAGTCGCTCAGAGCGCTCATCACCTTCCATGCTGGTAAAGGCCATCACGGCGATGGCGGGTGCCGCTTGGCCGTCTGGAACTACGCCCCGTTCGCCCTGAGCCTGTCGAAGGGCTTCGACAGGCTCAGCCCGAACGGAATTTGGCTCAACCCGAACGGACGTGGAATCAGCCCGAACCGAGATTACCAGCCGGTACCCGCGCCGGTGCTGGGTCTGCAACACCTCGTGCGCCGCATCGCCAATCGCCGCCCGGATTTCGCCAATGCACTGCACCAACGAATCGTCGGTCACCGCCACCTTGCCCCAGACGGCTTGCGCCAGGTTTTCCTTGGTCACCACCTCGCCCATGGCGCCGACCAGGCATTCCAGCACGCGCAGCGATTGCGAGCGCAGCGCAAGCCGGGCGCCTGCCGCGTCGCGCAGCACATGGGCATCCGGGTCAAACACAGCGCTTCCAAGCTGGATCATGGGCAGATTGTAAGAAGCTGTGCGCAAAAACACCGCAGTTCGGTGTCTGCGGCTGCCAAGTCGACAATTGGCAGCGTGAACAACTCCCCCCGCCACTGGCACATCTTCTGCAAAGTCATCGACAACCATGGCGACATTGGCGTTTGCTGGCGCCTGAGCTGCGACCTGGCCGCGCGCGGTGAACAGGTGCGGCTCTGGGTGGACGACCCTTCGGCGCTGGTTTGGATGGCACCGCCTGGCTGCACCAGGCAAGCCGGCCATGCCGGGGTCGGCGTGCGCCGATGGCCGAAAACCATTGAAAACCCGTTATTTTCAGATTCAAATGTGTTGATAGAGTCTTTTGGGTGCGAAATTAATCCTGAATATATAGCTAATTTTGCAGAATATTCGAGACTTAATGCCGAAAAAACATCCTCATGGATAAACCTTGAATACATATCTTCGGAACCCTACGCAGGAGCCAGCCATGGCTTGCGCTCGCCCGTGATGGCCGGGCCGGGCCGGGGCCTCACCAAACACTTCTTTTACCCAGGCTTCACCCCTCGCACCGGCGGCGTGTTGCGCGAGCCGGATTTGTTGCCGCGCCAGGCCGGTTTTGACCGGGCCGCGTGGCTCAAAAAACACGGCATTTTCTGGCGCGGTGAACGCCTGGTTTCCCTGTTTTGTTACGAGCCCGAAGCGTTGGGCGCCTTGCTGGCGCAATTGGCCAACGGGCCAATGCCCGTCAAGCTGTTGGTGACCCCCGGGCGGGCGCGCCAGGCGGTCGACGCCTGGTTCGCGGGGCGAATGGGCCGCGCCTGCAGGCCAATGATCCGGGGGCAGCTGAGCTTTGTTGACCTGCCGGCATTGAGCCAAATGGAATACGACGAACTGTTATGGGCCTGCGACCTGAATTTTGTGCGGGGTGAGGATTCTCTGGTGCGCGCTTGCCTGGCTGGCATTCCTTTTGTGTGGCACATCTACCCGCAGGACGACTACGCGCACCACGCCAAGCTCGATGCTTTTCTGGACATGATGGACGCCCCGCCCGCCTTGCGCCGTTTCCACCACGTCTGGAACGGCATGGATCGGCCTTCTGCGTTGCCCGATATCGACCTGGCCGAATGGCGCGCCGCAGCCCAGGCCTTGCGAAGCGCACTGCTCGCGCAGACCGACTTGACCACCCAGCTGATCGCATTCGTGCAATCCACAGCCAAAAAACCAGCCTGAAAAATGCTAAAATAGCAGGCTTTGCGCAACCCGCGCCACACGGCCTGAAGCTTGCAGAAAGGCCTTCCCAAAGGCTTTCAAAGCCGGCCGACCCACCAGAAGAGACTGCTGATATGAAAATCGCTCAAGAAATCCGCGCCGGCAACGTCATCATGCACGGCAAAGACCCGATGGTTGTGCTCAAAACCGAATACAGCCGTGGCGGCCGCAACTCGGCCACCGTGCGCATGAAGCTCAAAAGCCTGATCGCCAACTTCGGCACCGAAGTCGTCTTCAAGGCCGACGACAAAATGGACCAGGTCATCCTCGACAAGAAAGACTGCACCTATTCCTATTTCGCCGACCCCATGTACGTGTGTATGGACGAAGAGTTCAACCAGTACGAAGTCGAGTCTGAAAACATGGGCGACGCGCTCAATTACCTCGAAGACGGCATGACTGTTGAAGTGGTGTTCTATGACGGCAAGGCGATCTCGGTCGAGCTGCCCACCAGCGTCGAGCGCGAGATCACCTGGACCGAGCCCGCCGTCAAGGGCGACACCTCCGGCAAAGTCTTGAAGCCTGCCAAGATCGCCACCGGCTTCGAGATTGGTGTGCCGATTTTTGTGGCGCAAGGCGACAAGGTGGAGATTGACACCCGTACCGGTGAATACCGCAAACGCGTCTGACCAGCCGTTGAATCGATAACGCGGTCAATACTCTGTTCGCCTTAAGCCTTTCGAAAGGCTCAAGGCGAACGGCAAAAAAGGCTCCCCCGGGGAGCCTTTTTCATTGAGGAACCGGCCGATTCAACTCGGCTCTATCCCCAGATCACGCAGGCGTTTGGTGATGACAGGAAATTCCTCGGCATACATCGCCTGCGCCTGCTGCGGGCCGGTGATCATCGGCTCCAGGCCACGCTCCTTGATCACACCAAGCACCTCGGCGCTGTTGGCTATCGCCTGGATTTCAGTGGACAGGCGCGCCACCACCGCGTCGGGTGTGCGGGCGGGCGCCAGAAAGGCCATCCACACGCTGCGATCAAAAAAGCCGTCGGTGACACCCAGCTCACGAAAGGTGGGCACATTGGGCAACGCGCTGGACCGGTTGGGCCCCATCATCGCCAGGGGCACAATTTTTCCGGACAACACGTGCGGACGCGCGGTGCCTGCCGACGTCCAGCCACAGTTGATGGTGTTGGTCAGCAGGTCCTGCAAAACGGGCGCCTCGCCGCGCTGCGGCACATGCACCGCGCCGAACTTCATCTCTTTGGCCAAGGTTTCACCTGCCAGATGACCCAGGCTTCCAATGCCCCAAGTGCCATAAGACACCTGCCGGCCACTGGCCGCCACGAAGGCCTTGAACTCATCAAAATTTTTCACACCCAGACTGGCGGGCACCGACACCAAAGCCGGGCTGCGCAGGATGGAGGCTACAAAACGAAAGTCTTTCTGCGGGTCATAGGGCAGGTTTTTGATCAGCACAGTGTTGCTGATCAGCGGGTCGTTCAGCGAATACAGGAGGGTGTAGCCGTCTGCGGCCGCCTTGGCCACTTCGGCGCAGCCGATCGCGCCCCCGGCACCGGTCTTGTTGTCAATGATGACGTTTTGACCGAATATTTTGGACAGCTTTTCGCCGATCAGCCGCGCCGTGGCGTCAGTTGCGCCACCCGCCGGGTAGGGCACCACCACACGCAATCCGCGGTTGGGGAAAGCGCCGGTCTGGGCCTGGGCGAAGCCGCCCAAGCTCGGCGCCGCAAGGGCTACAGACGACTGTACGCCCGCATGGATGAAGGTTCGTCTTTGCATGAAATCTCCTGAGTAAGTTGTGTTGGAAGTGTGTGTTGGACGTGAAATGGGCGAGGGAAATCTGCCCGGCTTATGCCTCGATGGCGATGCGTTTGGCTGCGCCATCTGACCCAAGCGGCGGTTTGTCCTGGCGTGAGGCCAGGGATTCGCGGGCCGCTTCACTGTCGATCAAGCGGCGAAAACGCGTGAGGGCGCTGTCCAGGTGCAAGGGAAACATTTTGAAATCCGGCGCTTGGGCAAGCGACGCGCTTTGGGCGCCGATCATGTCCTTGTCCTCCTCGAAAGCGCGGATCAGCATCTGGTGCATGGCCCCGGCCAGCCCGCTGTCGCCCTGCCCGGTGCGGTGACCCTGCTGGAAGAAGTAATGCGTGCTGTTTTCGGTTTCGGGCGTGACGGTCTGGCAACTGTGCAATTCAACTTCGCCGGTATCAACCTGGTTGTTTTTGCTCGGACGGCCGCCAGATTTCATCAGCAGCGTGCCGGGCAGCAGAAAGTCGTAGTCCC
>JANNEZ010000107.1:0-5849 GCA_031379255.1 Rhodoferax sp.
GCCATGGCGTCGTCGACACCCGGGTCGGTGTCGTAAATCACCTTGATTTTTTTGGCGTTGCTCATGGCAGTGATTGGGGATTTGTTTTCAATGCTGTTGATTCAGAAAAACCTGTACCTGCGCGCGGGTGGGAATACTCGACTGCGCGCCTGGTGTGAGGCAGGCCAGCGCGCTGGCCGCGCTGGCTTGGCGAAGCGCATCGGACAAGGTGGCGCCCTGGCTCAACGCGGCGACAAAACTGCCGACAAAGGTGTCGCCCGCGCCGGTGGTGTCGATCGGCGTGATCGGGAACGCAGCCTGGCGGATGATTTCCTCCCCGACCCGCGCCAGGCTGCCCTGGCTGCCCAAAGTTACCACTACACAAGGCACGTCCAGCTTCGTCAGGTTTTCTTCAACACTGCCTGCGTGCGAGGCCACCACGGCCAATTCACCTTCATTGACGATCAAAATGTCGAGGTCGGCCAGAAGTTGGGCGGGCAAAGTCTGCGCGGGCGCGGCGTTGAGCACCACCTTCACGCCGCGCGCGCGGGCGGCACGGGCGTAGGCGCTGACGCTTGCCAGCGGCGTCTCCAGTTGCATCACGAGGTGCGTCACAGCAGCGAGGTCGGGCAAATCGGACGGCGCAAGCGTGTTGTTGGCGCCCGGCGCCACGGTGATGGCGTTTTCGGCGTCATCACTCACACAGATGAACGCGGTGCCGGTGGGCTGGTCGTTGGCACGTTTGATGTGCAACTGCACACTGGCGCCTGTCAGCGAGGCCTCCAGTGGCGTGGCAAAGGCATCGGCGCCTAGCGCCAGCAGCATCGCTGTTGGCACGCCACCGGCGCGTGCGCAGGCCACCGCCTGGTTGGCGCCCTTGCCACCGGGGAAGGTTTTGAATTCACGCCCCAACACGGTTTCACCCGGCGCCGGAATGTGGTTGGCACGGACGACAAAATCGAGGTTGGCGGAGCCTGCTACAAGTATCATCGGTTCATCAAGACAGAGGCCACCCAAGGGCGGGCGATATGACATTGTGCCGCCTAAAACCACATCGACCGGCTTGCAACAGTCTGCCTCAACCAACACCTTTCCCGCCATTCGCATGAACACCACCTCGCCGCCCGGGCCCGCAACCCCCATCGTTGTGGCCGGTGGCGCAAACATGGACGTGCTGGGCCGTGCCGATTCACCGCTGGTGCCGGGCGACTCGATACCAGGCAATGTGCGGATTTCGCGTGGCGGCGTGGCGCGCAATGTGGCGGAGAATCTGGCGCGGATGGGGCAGAAGGCTTGCCTCATCAGTGCGGTGGGCGACGATGACATGGGTCGCCGGTTGCTGCAGGAGACTGCCTTCACCGGCGTGAACGTGGACGCCGTGGCCTGTTTTTCCGGTCAACGCACGGCCAGTTATGTTGCTTTGAGCTCGCCGGATGGCCAATTGGCCCTGGGCCTGAACGACATGCGGGTGATGGACCTGCTGACGCCGGTCTGGCTCGAAACCCACCGGGCGCTGCTTGAGACCGCCGATGTTCTGGTGCTCGACTGCAATTTGTCTGAAGCAGCGCTCGGTTGGTTGGTGCACGCCGCGCCCCGGGCCCGCGTATTTGTCGATGCCGTTTCGGCCGTCAAATGCACGCGTTTACAGGGCTTGCTGGGCCAGGTGCACACCCTGAAGCTCAATCGCCTGGAGGCACAGGCCCTGACGGGCGGACAAATCGAAACACCCGACGATGCCGCTGCCGCCGCGGCATATTTGCAAGACGCTGGCGTTCAAAACGTGGTGATCAGCCTGGGCCAACGCGGTGTCTGCTGGCGCGGCCAAAACGGTGCCATGGGGCACAACGCGGCGCAACCGGTTGCGGTGGTGAACACCAATGGCGCGGGCGATGCCCTTCTGGCCGGCCTGGTTGACGGCCACCTGAAGGACCTGCCTTTGGCGCAAGCTGTTGCCTGGGGTGCGGCTTGTGCCGAGATCACATTGATGAGCCCGTCTGCCAATGCCGATGACCTGAACACGGGCACCGTGGCCGCGCGGGTTCTGGGCCCTTGGCGACAATTGGCCCATGAGCCCAGCCAATAACGCTTCACCGCCGATGCAAACCTCGCCCGACCTGTCACTGGAAGTCCAACATGCGTTGTCCCACGGGTTGCCGGTGGTGGCGCTGGAATCCACCATCATCTCGCACGGCATGCCGTATCCGCAGAATCTGCAAACCGCGCTGCGGGTGCAGGCCGAGGTGCGCTCACAGGGTGCGGTGCCGGCCACCATTGCGGTGATGGGCGGGCAGATGAAGGTTGGCCTGTCTGATGCGGAGCTTGAGACGCTGGCCCGGCTTGGCACGGGCGCCGTGAAGGTCAGCCGCCGCGATTTGCCATTTGTGGTGGCGCTGGGCCAGACCGGAGCCACCACGGTGGCGGCGACGATGATGCTGGCGGCCATGGCAGGCATCCGCGTGTTTGCCACTGGCGGTATCGGCGGCGTGCACCGGGGAGCAACGCAATCCATGGACGTCTCGGCAGATTTGCAGGAACTGGCGCAAACGCCGGTGGCCGTGGTGTGTGCGGGTGCGAAATCCATTTTGGACCTGGGTTTGACGCTGGAATACCTGGAAACCCACGGCGTGCCGGTGATCGGTTACCAAACCGCGCAGTTGCCCGCGTTTTTTGTGCGGGACAGCGCGTTTGGCGTGAATTACCGGCTCGACACAGCCGAGGAGATTGCGCGCGTGTTGCATCTGAAATGGGCGTTGGGTCTTGCGGGAGGAGCCGTGGTGGCGAATCCCATCCCGGCGGCCTTTTCGATGCCGGCCGAGCTTGTCAACCGCGCGATCGAACAGGCGTTGAAGGAGGCGACGCAACAAAACGTCAGCGGCAAGGCGGTTACGCCATTTCTGCTGGCGCGCGTCAACGCGCTCACGGGCGGGGACAGTCTGGCGGCAAATATAGAGTTGGTTCTCAATAACGCGCGCCTGGCGTCAGCCATCGCAGCCAGTTTGCAGGTGTTGCAGGGGAAACCAGCCCAATAGGGAAACCCTGATTGCCGCTGGCGGACTCAACCGTTAACCTTTTATCATCTGTCTTTCACTAACCTTTGGAGTAACCATGAAATTCGGGAAATCTGCAAATTTGAGCCTTTTGGCGGTTGCCTGTGCAATCAGCCTTTCGGCTGTGGCGGAGCCGGCCATCGTGTTTGACATGGGCGGCAAATTCGACAAGTCGTTCAACGAAGCCGCTTACAGGGGCATCGAACAGTGGAAAAAGGAAACCGGCAAGCAGTACCTCGATTTCGAGATCTCCAATGAATCCCAGCGCGAGCAGGCGATCCGTCGCATTGCCCAGCGCGGCGCAAGCCCCATCATCGGCATCGGTTTCGGCCAGGCCTCCAGCATTGAAAAAGTCGCCAAAGACTTCCCGAAACTGCAATTCGCCATCATCGACATGGTGGTGAACCTGCCCAACGTGCAGTCAGTGGTGTTCAAGGAGCAGGAAGGCAGCTTCTTGGTGGGCGCCATGGCCGCCATGGCCAGCAAGACCGGCAAAGTCGGTTTTGTCGGCGGTATGGACATCCCGTTGATCCGCAAGTTCCAGTGCGGTTACGAGCAGGGCGCCAAATTCGCCAACCCCAAAGTTGAGACTTTTGGCAACATGACCGGCACCACCGGCGCCGCCTGGAACGACCCGGCGCGTGGCGGCGAGCTGGCCAAGGCGCAATTCGCCAAGGGCGCCGACGTGGTGTTCGCTGCCGCTGGCGGCACCGGTGTGGGTGTTTACCAGGCCGCCAAGGACGGCGGCAAACTCGCCATTGGTGTCGACAGCAACCAGAACCACCTGCAGCCCGGCACCATGCTCACCTCCATGCTCAAACGCGTGGACGTGGCCGTGTTGAACGTTGCCAAGGGCCACAAACCCGGCATCACCGTGCTGGGCTTGAAGGAAGGCGGCATTGACTACGCCATGGACGCCAACAACGAGAAGCTGGTTTCCGCCGACATGAAGAAAAAGGTGGACGCTGCCAAGGCCGACATCATCAGCGGCAAGATCAAGGTGGCCGACTACATGGCCGACAACGCCTGCAAATATTGATTTTCGAACGCCCCGTTCCTGAGGCAAAATAAAAACCCGTGGTGCCGCAAGGTGCTGCGGGTTTTTTCATGCAAAGGGTGTTTTTGAGTCCTTCACCTGCTCCTGCCAACATCGCCGTCCACATGCGCGGCGTCAACAAGCGTTTTGGCGCGGTGGCGGCCAACGTCGAAGTCGATCTGCAGGTTGCCGCGGGCACCGTGCATGGCATCGTGGGCGAAAACGGCGCGGGCAAAAGCACGCTGATGTCGATCCTGTATGGCTTCTACAGCGCTGACAGCGGCAGCATCGAAGTGCTTGGCAAACCGGCCAGCATCCGCAACGCAGACGATGCCATCGCCCTCGGAATTGGCATGGTGCACCAGCACTTCATGCTGGTTGAAACCCTCACGGCGCTGGACAATGTGATGCTCGGCGCTGAACCCCATTGGCTTTTGCAAAAAGCCGAAGCGCAAGTGCGGGGCAAGCTGGAAGCGTTGATGGCATCAACGGGCCTCAAGGTGAACCTCGACGCCCTGGTGGCGGACCTCGCTGTGGGCGACCGCCAGCGCCTCGAAATCCTCAAGACGCTCTACCGTGGCGCGAAAATCCTGATTCTGGACGAACCTACAGCGGTGCTCACGCCACAGGAGACAAATCAGCTTTTCGAGGTTCTCAAACTGCTGCGCAGCCAGGGCACCACCCTATTGCTCATCACCCACAAGCTGCGTGAGGTGATGGGCCTGTGTGACCAAGTCACCGTCATGCGGGCCGGCCGCGTTGTGGCCAACTTGCCAATTGCCCAGGCGTCCATTGAGGGCCTGGCCGAAGCCATGGTTGGGCGCAAAGTGAACATCGGGCGGGTCGATTCAGGCGCACAGACCGGCGCACAGACCGGCGCACATGCCGGTGCAGAGGTGCTGTTGCAGGCGCACAAGCTCACGGTTCGCGACAGCATGAAAGTCGTGCGCCTGGACGGCGTCGACCTGCAGCTGCGCGCGGGTGAAATTGTCGGCGTGGCGGGTGTGTCGGGAAACGGGCAAAGCGAATTGCTGGACGTGTTGTCGGGACTGCTGGAGCCCCAGGAAGGGCGCATGCTGCTTGGCGCGCGCGAATTTCAGTCGGGCGCCTGGCTGTCTCCTTCCCAAGCCCGGCGCCTGGGCCTGGCGCATGTGCCTGAAGACCGCCACGCGCGTGCGCTGGTGATGCAGTTTGTCGCCTGGGAATCGGCAGTTCTGGGTTACGACGGCTTGCCGGACTACAACCACCGAGGCTGGATGGCGCACAAACGAATGCGCAGCGCCACCGCCAAACTGATGGAAAGGTTTGACGTGCGCCCGCGCAACGCCGAGCTTCTGAGCAACAAATTCTCCGGCGGCAATCAGCAAAAACTGGTCTTGGCCCGCGAGTTGGGCCAGGTGCCCCGGGTGTTGCTGGTCGGCCAACCCACACGGGGTGTCGACATTGGCGCCATCGAATTCATCTACACCCAGCTGCGCGCCATGCGCAAAGCCGGTTGCGCGGTGTTGGTGGTTTCCAGCGAGCTCGATGAAATCCTCGCCTTGTCAGACCGCGTGATGGTGATGAACCAGGGGCGCGTGGCCGGCGAGTTGGCCATCCAGGACTGCACCGAAGCCGGTTTGGGCCTGATGATGACGGGCGGCCACACATGAGGGGAGCCAAAGCATGAGCGCGCCTGTGCCTTTGCCGCGTTGGGCCGATCTGGCGCTGCTGCCCGTGGTGTGCCTGCTGGTGGCCTTGCTGGCCGCCGGCGCGGTGGTGGCCCTGGTCGGGCAAAGCCCGACGGA
>JANNEZ010000317.1:0-3187 GCA_031379255.1 Rhodoferax sp.
TTGTCAAACACGCGCGAGAGGATGTCGCCGGGGCGCATGCCGCCACGCGCCAGGCACAAAATCGTGTCGAACTGCCAGCCCGACTGGTGCACCTTGATGGCGAGTTTTTCGATCAGGTTGTGGTATTCGTCGTAACTCACGTACAAATGTTTGCCGTCTTCCGTCAACATTAGTTTGCTCCTTTTTTATGACTCTCGCTTCGCGAGATGACCTTGCCGCTGCGCGGCTTTGATGACGCGCCTGCGGCACATGACCTACAACGGGTGTTTGTCATTCTGTCATTGAAGTTGCGCGGCAACGAAGTCATCTTTCATCAGGCGTGCGCCAGAAACGGGTGCCGCATCTTGATGGTGTGGTCCCGGTCCGGGCTGGTGGAGATGATGTCAACCGGCACACCCGTGACATGTTCGATGCGCTGCAAATACAGCCGCGCCGCAACCGGCAGTTTGGCGTAGTCGGTCACGCCCACGGTGCTTTGGCTCCAGCCTTCCATCACCTCGTAAATCGGCGTGCAACGCTCGATGTCGTCGGCGCCCATGGGCAGGATGTCGATGGTTTCCCCATCCATCTCGTACCCGGTGCACAGCAGCAATTCTTTGAGGCCATCGAGCACATCGAGCTTGGTGATGCACAGGCCGGTGAGGCCATTGACCTGCGCCGAGCGTTTGAGCAGGGCCGCGTCAAACCAGCCACATCGGCGCGAACGCCCGGTGGTGACGCCCTTCTCGGCCCCCACAGTGCTCATGTGGTAACCCGGCGTGCCTGGTGTTTCCCAGTCCAGCTCGGTCGGGAACGGGCCACCGCCGACACGCGTGCAGTAGGCCTTGGTGATGCCCAGGATGTAATGCAGCATGCCCGGGCCCACACCGGCGCCCGCTGCGGCATTGCCGGCCACGCAATTGCTGGAGGTGACATACGGGTAGGTGCCATGGTCCACGTCCAGGAGCGTGCCTTGTGCGCCTTCAAACAAAAGGTTGTCGCCGCGCAGGTGGGCTTCGTTCAATTCGCGCGAGACGTCGGCCATCATCGGCTTGAGCAATTCGGCATGGCGCATGGCTTCGTCAAACACGGGCTGGAACTGCACCTCGCCGTCTTTCAGGTAGGGCTTGAGCAGCTCGCCAAAATCAAATTTCCCGGAGTGCAGGTAACTGGAGAGGACGTGGTTGTGCAAACCCAGCAACTCGCGCAATTTCGCCTCAAAACGCGCAGGGTGCTTCAAGTCCTGCACGCGCAGGGCGCGCCGTGCGATTTTGTCCTCGTAGGCCGGGCCAATGCCGCGCCCGGTGGTGCCGATTTTTTCGCTGCCGCCTTTTTCGCGCGCGGCCTCGCGGGCCACATCCAGCGCCACGTGGAAGGGCAAAATCAGCGGGCAGGCCTCCGACACCCGCAGGCGCGAGCGCACTTCCACACCCACCTTCTCAAGCCCGGCGATTTCCTCAAACAGCTTGGCCACCGAGAGCACCACACCGTTGCCGATGTAACACTTCACGCCGGCGCGCATGATGCCGCTGGGGATCAGGTGCAGGGCCGTCTTGACGCCATTGATGACCAGGGTGTGCCCCGCGTTGTGGCCGCCCTGGAACCGCACCACGCCCTGCGCGCTTTCGGTCAACCAGTCAACCAGCTTGCCTTTTCCTTCGTCGCCCCACTGAGTGCCGACCACGACAACATTTCTGCCCTTGCTCATACCCGGTTTCCACCCCATTGATTCATGACGTTTCCTGCAAAATTCAAACTGATTTGACAACCCACTGGCCTGCCGCCGGGACGAGCTCACGGTCGCACTCGAATTCGTCCACTTCACTTTCATGGCCGGGCAACACACACACCACCGTTTCGCCGCTGGCGCGCAAGGCCCGGATGGCCTGGCGCAATTCGGCCGATTCGTTCCACGGCGCGCGGACGGCCGCTCGCAAAGGACGTGCCGGCACCGCGCCCACGAGCGTCTTCACGTCCAGGCTGAACCCGGCGGCCGGGCGGTTGCGCCCAAACACCGCGCCGACTTCGTCGTAACGCCCGCCGCGCACCAGCGCATCACTCGCGCCTTGCGCGTAGATGGCAAACCGTGCGCCGCTGTAATAGGCGTAACCGCGCAGGTCGGCCAAATCAAAACTGCAGCTGGCGCCCTCGATGTGGCTGCTCAACCAGGCCAGATTGGCCAGCGCCTCGGATAGCGCGGGCGATGGTGGCAAAACATTGCGGGCTTCCACCAGCACTTTGACGTCGCCATACAGATTGATCAGCGCAGCCAGGCCGGCGCGGGCGGCCTGCGGGAAATCGCGTGTCAAGGAAGCCAGTTCACTGGCGTCTTTGGTCGCCAGCGCAGCCTGAACCAGGGCCAGTTTTTCGCTCGACAACACAATGCCGGCCAGCAAGGACTTGACAATGCGGGCGTCGGCCATGTCCACGCTTAAGGCCTGAACCTGGGCGGTTTTGAGGCAGTCCAGCGCCAAAGTGAGCGATTCCAGGTCGGCCTCCAGCCCGGCGTGGCCAAATATTTCCGCCCCGAACTGAAGCGGTTCGCGCGTGGCATGCGGTTTATCAGGGCGGGTGTGCAGCACCGGGCCGCAGTAACACAGGCGGGTGACGCCCCGGCGGTTGAGCAAATGCGCGTCGATGCGGGCGGCTTGTGGCGTGGTGTCGGCGCGCAGGCCCATCATGCGGCCGGAGAGCTGGTCGACCAGTTTGAAGGTTTGCAGGTCCAGCGCCTTGCCGGTGCCGGTGAGCAGCGACTCCAGATGCTCCAGCAGCGGCGGCATGACCAGCTCGTACCCGTAGCCGCGGGCGGCGTCCAGCAGGTCTCGGCGTAGTTCTTCGATGTGGCGCGCTTCAGAGGGCAAAACATCGGCTATGTGATCCGGCAGGACCCAGGCGCTCATGGAAGTGGGGGGCTGTTAAAAGCGATATTTTACCGGGCAAAAATTGCGGGGCCGGACGCAGCCTTTGGGTCGAGCCAAACAGCTTCACAAACTTGATTGCTATAATATATATAGCATAAAATGCAATAAATACGGGACTTCATCGCCAATTATCTTGATTTTTCTGAAAAATCCCAATACAATCGGATGAAATTAACACCCATGTTAATTATTTGATCACGTGCCTGCCCCCGGCGATTGCAACCCGGCGTAGCAATCAATTACAAGCCTTGCACCAAGACGCCTGTTTTTTTCCTTTTCTTACCCGA
>JANNEZ010000143.1:0-7215 GCA_031379255.1 Rhodoferax sp.
AATCGGGCCGCCAGCACGACGAGCTCGCCGCCTACCCCGAAGCTTTCGAGAAGAGCTGGCTCTACACGGAGCTGAACAAATCGCGCAACTTCAAGGCCTGGTTCAAGAAGGGCCTGGCGGTGGCCACCGTGATGAATGGCGTGGAGCAGTTTGCGCTCAAGGGCCACATCCCGTGGACGCTCAAACGCGATACACCCGACCACGCCTACCTCAAACCCGCCGCCGAATGCAAACCTATCGTGTACCCGAAGCCCGACGGCAAACTCACCTTTGACCGCCTCTCCAGCGTCTTCATCAGCAACACCAACCACGAAGAGCAGCAGCCGGCGCATTTGACCTTGAAAGACAACAAGGTGCCGGTGGGCATCAACCTGTTGAAGTTCGCCGGGCCCGAGGCGCGTTATTGCCCGGCCGGTGTTTACGAATTCGTGCGCGACGAAAAAGACCAGGACCGCCTGCAGATCAACGCGCAGAACTGCGTGCATTGCAAGACCTGCGACATCAAGGATCCGACGCAAAACATCGTGTGGGTCACGCCGGAAGGCGGCGGTGGGCCGAATTACGCGGGGATGTAGGCGACAGGATCGGAAAAGTGCCGGGCTTTTCGTGACAGCGGCTCAGGCAAATTGAGTGGACGCCCCAATGGGAACGGTGCACTGACGCCTTCGGCCGACAACACCACGGGTTTTGCACCAATTTCAGGCTCTGTATCCCAATCCCCACGACGGGCTCTCACCTCCATCAAACATGCTCGCAACAGTGCCATAGTCTTAGTTCCTCTGGGCTGAAGATGGTGCTCAGAACATGTCAGCCGACATACTGTTCACCGTCCGGCCTGAACTGATGACTGCTGCGGCTAGCGCATCTGCTTGCGGCAAAATCGCTTCGGCATAAAAACGTGCCGTTGCCAGCTTGGCCTCGTAGAAGCTCTGGTCCGAGTTTTTTTTGTCCAGAGCCACCATCATCGCGCGGGCCATTTGCCAGCCACACAAAACGATGCCGGCCAGCCGGAGGTAACTGACAGCACCCGCGTACACAGCCTTGGTCTCGGTCTTTGCATTGGCTACAACGTAATCAATCGACGCCTCCAAGGCATGGCGGCCAGCCTCCAGCGCCTGGTGCATGACAGCGCACTCCTCTTCACAATGCGCCGCAAGATCCTGCTCAGTCATCGCAATCTGCGCGCAGATGGCCCGGGCGACAGCACCGCCATCGCGCACCGTTTTGCGCCCCACCAAATCGTTGGCCTGAATCGCCGTGGTGCCTTCGTAAATTGTCAAAATCCGCGCGTCACGAAAGTGCTGCGCCGCGCCGGTTTCTTCGATGTAACCCATGCCGCCATGCACCTGCACACCAAGGCTGGTGACTTCAATCGACATCTCGGTGGCGAAGCCCTTGACCACGGGCACCAGGTAGTCATAAACGGCCTGGTTGTGTTTGCGGCTTGTGTCATCGGGCGACGCGTGTGCGGCATCGCTGGCGGCCGCTGCCACGTAGGCCAGTGCCCTGGCTCCTTCGGTACACGCGCGCATGGTGAGCAGCATGCGTTTCACGTCCGGGTGGTGGATGATGGCGACCGGGCCAGCGGAGCCCGCCAGGTCACGGCTTTGCGTGCGTTCTGTGGCAAAACTCACGGCCCTCTGGTAGGCGCGGTCAGAAATGGCCACGCCCTGCATGCCCACTGCAAATCGGGCAGCGTTCATCATGATGAACATGTACTCCAGACCGCGATTTTCTTCGCCCACCAGATAGCCCTCAGCTCCACCGTGATCGCCAAATTGAAGTACCGCAGTGGGCGAGGCCTTGATGCCAAGCTTGTGCTCAATCGAGACACAGCAAGCGTCATTTCGGGCACCCAGCGAACCGTTGTCGTCAACCAGAAACTTGGGCACCACGAACAGTGAAATGCCCTTGACGCCTTCGGGCGCACCCGCGACGCGGGCCAGCACCAGGTGGACGATGTTCTCCGCCATGTCGTGCTCGCCAAACGTGATGAAAATCTTGGTGCCGAAGATTTTGTAGGTGCCGTCTGCCTGCGGCTCGGCCCGGGTGCGCACCGCCGCCAGGTCAGACCCGGCTTGCGGCTCGGTCAGATTCATGGTGCCTGTCCATTGGCCCGAGATCAACTTGGGGGCAAACACTTGGCGCAGTTCAGGGCTGGCCGCAGTGAGCAGCGCCTCAATCGCGCCATCGGTCAGCATGGGGCACAGCGCAAACGACATGTTGGCCGCATGCAGCATCTCGGTGCAGCCGGTGGCCACCAGCTTGGGGAATCCCTGCCCGCCAAATTCGATAGGGTGACTTACACCTTGCCAGCCACCCAATGCAAACTGTGCAAACGCATTTTTGAAACCCGGTGTGGTAGTGACCACGCCAGCGCGCCAAGTTGCGGGATTCTTGTCGCCCTCCCAATTCAGCGGCTCAATCACGTCTTCGCAAAATTTGGCGGATTCTTCCAGCACAGCCTGCGCCGTCTCCAGTCCATAGTCTTCAAAGCCTGGCAGCGCCGCCACACTGCGCAGGCCCGCCAGTTCCTCCATCACAAACAACATTTCCTTGATGGGGGCGCGGTAGGTCAATTGAAACTCCTGTTGAAAATGAAGAACTACGCCGTGGTCAACTTTGCCTGCCGGCGCGCGGACGATGTCGTCATCACTGTGGCCTCACCGTCAATCACCACGACGTCACGCACGCGGCAGACGGTGTCCAGCACTGCCCGGGCCTTGGCAAGGTCGATTGACTTGACGGTCACCGTTGCGTGCACCGTGTCGCCGGGGCGCACCGGCGCACGAAACCGCAACTGCTGGCCCAGGTAGACCGTGCCTGGCCCCGGCAACCGGTTGGCAACAGCGGCAGATATCACGCTCGCGGTCAAAAAGCCGTGCGCGATGCACCCGCCAAACACCGTCGTTGCGGCAAACTCTTCGTTGGTGTGCACCGCATTGTTGTCGCCCGACACCCCGGCAAACAGCACGATGTCGGCTTCGGTCACGGTTTTGGCAAAACTGTCTGACATGCCGACTTTCAGGTCTTCAATGTCGTGTCCGTACTGGTCGTTCATGGTCGCGCTGCTCCCGATCCGAGTTTGCTGAACAGCGCGCTGATCTCGCCCACGAGGCCCCGGCGGAACAGCAGCACGCACACCACAAAGATGGAACCCATGATCACCGCGACCCAGGAGCCCACCTTGTCGGCCAACACGTTCTCCAGGCCGACAATCGTCACCGCACCGGCAACCGGGCCCAGAATGGTGCCAAGCCCGCCCAGCAGGGTCATCAAGACCACATCGCCCGAGGTATGCCAATGCACGTCAGCCAGCGACGCGAGTTGGAACACGAGCGATTTGGTGGCACCCGCCAGCCCGGTCAAGGCAGCCGAAATCACAAATGCCAGCAGCTTGAAACGGTTTACGTCATAACCCAGCGATATCGCCCGCGCTTCGTTGTCGCGAATGGCTTTCAGGATCTGGCCGAAGGGCGAATGAATGGTGCGGTGAATCAGCCAGAAACCGGCCAGGAACACTGCAAAAACAAAGAAATACATGGCGATGTTGTCGGTCAAATCCACCACCCCAAACAGCTTGCCGCGTGGAATGCCCTGCATGCCATCCTCGCCGCCCGTGAACTTCATTTGCAGCGCCAGAAAAAACACAATTTGCGCCAGCCCAAGCGTGATCATGGCAAAGTAAATGCCCGCCCGGCGGATGGCGATCATGCCAAACACTGCCCCCAAAGCGCCACCAAAAACAGTGCCTGCCAGCAGGCCCAGTTCTGGTGTAAGCCCGAGGTCACGGCAGAGGTAGCCGGTGATGTAGGCAGAGCCGCCAAAGAATGCAGCGTGTCCGAATGACAGCAAGCCCGCAAAACCCAGAAGCAGGTTGAAGGCGCAGGCAAAGAGAGCAAAGCAAAGCAGCTTCATCAGCAGCGTGGGGTACACCACAAACGGCGCGATGGAGCCGACCACGATCAGCCCGACGAACATCAGTAAGGTCGGGTTGCGCAGGCCAGAAGCAGCAGGCGTGGCAATAGCGGGGATGCCCGATGCGGTATCAGCAGGGCCAGGAGATTTGGAAACAGATGTCATGAAAGCTCCTTCAGGCTTGTTTGCCAAACAGGCCGGCCGGTTTGACCAGCAGCACCAGTACCATGATCAAGAAGATCACCACGGCGGAAGCTTCTGGGTACACCACTTTGGTCAGGCCCTCAATCACCCCCAAGCCCAGCCCGGTCAGAATCGAACCCAGAATGGAACCCATGCCGCCAATCACGACCACCGCAAACACGATGATGATGAGGTTCGACCCCATCACCGGGTTCACCTGCACGATCGGGGCTGCAAGCACACCGGCAAAGGCCGCCAGCGCAGCGCCAGCCGCATAGGTGGAGGTAACCAGCACCGGCACGTTGATACCCAGCGCCTGCACCAAGTCGGGCCGTTGGGTCGCAGCGCGCAAGGTGGCTCCCAAAGGCGTGCGCTCAATCACATACCAAGCCGCCAGGCATACCGTGAGCGACGCCACCACCACCCAGGCACGGTAGATCGGCAGGAACATGAAGCCCAGGTTCATGCCACCCTGCAGCAACTCAGGCACTTCGTAAGACTCGCCCGAGACGCCATAGAAGTTCTTGAACACCCCCTCGGCAATGAGAGCCAGCCCGAAAGTCAGCAGCAGGCTGTAGAGATGGTCCAGCTTGTAGAGGTGCTTGAGCATGGTGCGCTCAATCACGGCCGCAACCACGCCTACCAGCAAAGGGGCCACCAGCAGGGATACCCAGTAGTTGATGCCCAGATGTGTCAGCCCGAGCCAAGCCACAAAAGCACCCACCATGTACTGCGCACCGTGCGCGAAGTTGATGATGTTCAGCAGACCAAAAATGATCGCCAGCCCCAAGCTCAGCACCGCATAGAAAGAGCCATTGATCAAGCCCAGCAATAACTGGCCGAAGAAGGCTTGCGACGATATGCCAAAAATTTCCATGGCGTGGCTCCTCTGTTGACGCGGTATTGGGTCTTGTTACCCGGCGACCGTGCCTGGTTTAAATCCTGACTTACTTCTTGATCAAGGGGCAGCGTGATGCCGACAGCGGCTGGAATGCCTCGGCCGCAGGAATCGTGGCCTTCACGTTGTAGTAGTCCCACGGTGTTTTTGATTCGCCGGGTTTCTTCACCTGCAGCAGGTACATGTCGTGGATCATTCGGCCGTCTTCGCGAATCTTGCCGTTCTTGGCGAAGAAGTCGTTGACCGGGGTCTTCTTCATCTGCGTCATGACCTTGGCCGTGTCATCGCTGTTGATGGCCTTGACGGCTTTGAGGTAATGCATGGTGGACGAGTACTGGCCCGCCTGAACCATCGTCGGCATGCGCTTGTGCAGGGCAAAGAAGCGCTTGGACCAGGCGCGGGTTTCTTCGTTCAAATCCCAGTAGAAGCCTTCGGTGAGGTACATGTTCTGCGTATTTTTAAGACCGAGCGAATGCACGTCCGTGATGAACATCAGCAAACCAGCCAGCGACTGCTTGGGCGTGATGCCAAATTCGGCCGCCTGCTTGATGGAGTTGATGGTGTCGCCACCCGCATTGGCCAGGCCAATGATCTGCGCGCCGGAAGACTGCGCTTTGAGCAGGAACGACGAAAAGTCGCTGCCAGGGAACGGGTGACGCACCGTACCCAGCACCTCACCGCCATTGGCCTTGACCACGTCACCCGCGTCTTTTTCAAGCGCATGGCCAAACGCGTAATCTGCTGTCAGAAAGAACCATTTCTTGCCGCCGCCCTGGGTTACGGCTTTTGCTGTGCCATTGGCCACCGCATAGGTGTCATAGGTCCAATGCACAGTCACGTCATTGCAACTTTCGTTGGTGATGGCGGTCGATGCAGCGCCTGAAATCAGGGCGATGCGGTTTTTCTCCTTGGCAATCTTCTGCACCGCCAGGCCCACCGAGGTGGTGACCAATTCTGTGGCCACGTCTACCTTGTCTTTCTCAAACCACTCACGCGCCTTGTTGGCGGCGATGTCACCCTTGTTCTGGTGGTCGGCTGACACCATCTCGATCTTGAACGACGGCTTCTCGCTGGCCATGAAATCATCTATCGCCATCTTGGTGGCAATGACCGCGCCGTTGCCTGCCACATCCGAATACAGGCCGGACAGGTCAGTCAGCACGCCGATTTTGACGACAGCGTCCGAGATTTGAGCTTGCGCCGCGCCGGCGACCAGCAATGACAGGCTGACGGCCTGGGCGATTTTTTTGAGTTTCATGGAAATACTCCTGAGTGAATGGAAGAGTGAGTGAAAGGAATGGGAAAAAGAATGGGAAGAAAAAAGCGAAGGAACGGATTGATGGCGCTCAAACCCCGAGCAGTTCATGCAGCTCATCGGTCTTCGCTGCCAGCTCGTGCGGCTGCACCGTCATGATCACGTGGCCGTGCTCCAGCACGTAGTGGCGGTCTGCCAGCGGTGCCGCAAAGCGAAAGTTTTGCTCGACAAGAATGATGGTGTAGCCGCGTGTTTTGAGAAGCCGGATCACCTCGCCCAACTTTTTGACGATGACCGGGGCCAGTCCCTCAGTGATCTCGTCCAGCAGCAAAACCTTGGCACCCGTGCGCAGTACGCGGGCCATCGCCAGCATCTGCTGCTCGCCGCCGGACAGCCGCGTTCCGGGGCTGTTGCGCCGCTCTTCGAGGTTGGGGAAAAGACCATAGATTTCTTCCAGCGTCATGCCGCCGGGCGCAACGATCGGTGGCAACAGCAAATTTTCTTCAGTGGACAGACCGGCAAAAATCCCCCGCTCTTCTGGGCAGTAGCCCACGCCAAGCCGCGCAATGCGATGCGGTGCGATGCCCGTGATCTCGGTCCCATTGAAGGTGATTGAGCCGGTGCGCCGCCCCACCAGCCCCAGAATGGCCTTGAGCGTGGTGGAACGCCCTGAGCCATTGCGCCCCAGCAGCGTGACCAGTTCGCCCCGGTTCACATGCAGGTCAACGCCATGAAGAATGTGCGATTCGCCATAAAAGGCGTGCAAATCTTTGACACGCAGCATTTCGACCGGGGTATTCTGTACGGTGCTCATGCTTCGACTCCTACATAGGCTTCCAGAACACGCGGGTCCTTTGATACGGTGGCATAGTTGCCCTCGGCCAAAACGCTGCCGCGCTGCAACACAGTCAAGGTGTCGCACAGGGTTTCAACCACCGACAGGTTGTGTTCCACCATCAGA
>JANNEZ010000323.1:0-4529 GCA_031379255.1 Rhodoferax sp.
GGCAAGTGGCGCGAGGTGGACTGAGTTGAAGCTTCGACAGGTGGGCATATGGCTGCTTCAGACCCGCTGCGGACATTTCTCGTTGCCGCCTTAGCCAATTGCAGTCTCGGGAAAACGCTGTCTCATAGGCTACGGCGTAGCTATAAAAAGCGATCCAGGTCAAACCTAATCCCTCAACTACCGAGGGCAGTAATGGTGTTGTTGAGCCTCCTCAGCAGGTCATCGTATGTGATGATGTCCATCATGTTCGCGTACTTACGCTTAATTATCTCGAAGTCCAGCAGCTGACTACCAGTCATGTTGGCACCGCCGATTTGATCGCGCCCGACGATGATGATCGCCTTAGGGTTGGAGATCCGGATCCTCATGCCCGTTGGCAACTCGGGCGCATACTTTTTGGTGAGCGTGTCTTCACCGCTGACACCCCATTTCGACAAGTGGAAGGGATACTTCTCGGCCTGCATGATGCCACCGCTCAACTCAGAAGTCGGAATGCTATTGTCGCGGTACAGGCTCTTGCGAAGGATTTTGTCATCGAACGGTTTTTTGACTTCGATGACGTCGAGATTGCCATTGGCATCAACTAAGCCGATGTCAATACAGCGATTGGTCTTTTTGGTTGAGTCGCTGTAAAAGTCGTGGATAGTAATCTTCTCAAGCACCTTGAGGTACTTCGGGAACAATAAGAGTAGGAAAGGCATCATCAGCTGCTGCCAGTGGCACTCGGCCAAATCCTTCTTAGTCGCCAAGGCATCGCTGATCGTGTCTCGGATCAAGATGTATTTTTCGATCTCACGCTTCTTCACGACGTCCAAGTCGAGTTTCGTGGTTCCAGTGAGCGCCGCCTTTTTATTGAGATACTTCTCATAGTGACCCCGCGCATCCTTCATGCCGTCCAGGTACTGAGAAAGGATGGTGTGAACGCGGGCGCCTGCATATCGATCGAGTTCATAGGTGTTCGGGAATTTTTTGAGCAACTCCTCAAATACATCCCACGGGATTGCGCCAGCGCGTGTTCCGCCAATCACGATGGGATTGGAGTGTTCTAGCAGCTCTGAAAGCCTGCCGAAAATCGAAACGTTGCGTTCAGCAGCAAAGATCGACCGCTTGAGTGTCACATCACGACTTATGAGCAAGTCGTTTTTGATGCCGAGAACCCGAGCAAGGATCTTCACATAGCCATCGTCGAATATCCCGAATCGAAACCGATACTTGTAATCGTCGAAATTTTGGGTAGGCGGGGGTGGGTTTAGCAAGTCCTCAAGTTTGAAAAGAAACATTCGGGATATCCGCGTCTCGCTATTTGTCGTCAGCTCATCCCAGGCCCATCCGCTATTGGTTCCCCGATCCCCTTCATATTCAAGCTCGATACCTGTAGTCGTGTTCTGAAATTTAAGCATGCTTCTCTCTGCGCAAAAGCTCGACGTTTCTACATTTATTTAGTAGGCGAATTGGTGAAAACTCGTTCACCAGCTCGCTCTGGCGAACGCCAAATTAGAAGTATGCCCCAATGCAATTGGGCTGCTTTGCTATGACCGAATCTGGCCCACAACCGGCCCTCCCCCACGCCACCCACCCCGCCCCAGCGGCTCACTCTGTAGCGCTGAGGAGCGCAGGGCTGGCGGCCAGCGCGCTTGCGCGCATCGTGAACATTTTTGGCGCAGTTGTTTGAGCGGAGAGAACGCAGTGAACGCAGCGAGTTCTGCGCCAGGCCGCCAGACCGAGCACCGCAAGGCAGGTGCCGCAGGACGCCCGCTACAGTGTGAGCCGCTGGGGCGGGGTGGGTGGCGTGGCCCCCGTTTCAACCCAATGGCGGCAAATTTTCGATCTTGTCCAAATCTTCAAGCAGCGTAACCCGCCACAAGGTACGCGGCAGTGCCGGGTCTGTCAGCGTGGCGCTGTGCAAGAGGGCCGCGTTGTCCCACACCACCACGTCACCCTCGCCGTAAGTCAGCGAATACTGAAATTGCGGCTGGGTAGCGTGGCGTTTGAGTTCGTCCAGCAGTTCAAAAGCCTCATGCTCCGGCATGCCTTCGATGCCAAACGACGAGCCGGACACCGCATACAAGGCCTTGCGCCCGGTGAGCGGGTGCGGGCGGGCGATGCGGTGGCGCACCCAGGCCATTTTTTCTTCCTGCTCGGGGGTGAGCACCGAAGCGACGGTGCGCGAACGCGTGTCCACGTCGTCACGGTTGCCGTAGTGGTGCCGTCCGATCAGTGGGTCGATGCGCGCTTTCATGTCGGCGGGCAAGGCTTCATAGGCCGCCTGCTGGTCAGCAAACAAGGTCGCCCCAAAACGCTGGCCATCTTTCTGCGGCACCTGGATCGAATACAGCGTGGTGCAGCGCGCAGGCTGCGCCAGGTAGGAGTAATCGGTGTGGAAATAGGTGCCTGCATCCTGCAAACCCGTGGGCTGGCCGTCTTTGAGCACATTGGAGAGGATCAAAATATCCGCGATTTCCGGGTGGTGAAACTGGTTGATCACATGCGGTTGCGGCTGCCCCAGGCGCCGGGCGAACGCGTGGAACTGCGCTGCGGTGAGACGCTGGCCGCGCAGCACCAGCAGGTGGCGCGTGAGCCAGGTTTGCCAGAGGGTTTCAAAGTCGGCGTCGGACAGGTTGGCCAGGTCAAGGCCTGTGGCTTCGGCGCCGAATCCCGCCGTTAGTGGACGCAGTTGCATGGGCAAAGTGTCCCACAAGCTTGCCAGGCTGCACAGCCCGCGCCCTTGCCGTATTTCGTGACGACACGCCACCGGCGGAGAACGACCGCGACATTAATTTGAGGCTTGAGCAGCCAATTTTTGCGGGGCGCCGAACCTCAAATATTTTTAAATTAATATCAACTAAAGATCTTTATGGGCATCAAGTCTCAAATAATATGCCTAGTCAGCTATTAAATTAATATTAATAATGACCTATTTTTGATCAAAAAATTAAACAAATTATAATTTACAGAGAGACTTTACACCTCACTTCAACGCCTTATTCCAGCGCCTTGCCCATGTCTTCCACCACCTTCTTCGCATCGCCAAACACCATCATGGTTTTGTCCATGTAGAAGAGTTCGTTGTCCAGGCCGGCGTAACCCGCCGCCATGGAACGCTTGTTGACGATGATGGTCTTGGCCTTGTAGGCTTCCAGAATCGGCATGCCGTAAATGGCGCTGCCTTTGGTGAGCGCAGCGGGGTTCACCACGTCATTGGCGCCCAGAATGATGGCCACATCGACCTGGCCGAATTCGCCATTGATGTCTTCCATCTCGAACACCTGGTCGTAGGGCACTTCGGCTTCGGCCAGCAGCACGTTCATGTGACCCGGCATGCGCCCGGCCACCGGGTGGATGGCATATTTCACCTTGATGCCTTTGTGAATCAGCTTTTCGGCCAGCTCTTTCACGGCGTGCTGGGCGCGGGCCACGGCCAGACCGTAGCCGGGCACGATGACCACGGTTTCGGCATTGCCCAGCACAAAAGCGGCGTCGTCTGCGCTGCCGCTTTTCACGCTGCGTTGCACCGCCGAGCCCGCTGCTGCGGTGGTGGCTTCACCGCCAAAACCGCCCAGGATCACGTTGAAGAACGAGCGGTTCATGGCCTTGCACATGATGTAGCTCAATATAGCGCCACTGGAGCCGACCAGCGAGCCGGCGATGATCAACATCGCGTTGTTCAGGCTGAAGCCGATGCCCGCCGCCGCCCAGCCGGAATAACTGTTGAGCATCGACACAACCACCGGCATGTCGGCGCCGCCAATCGGGATGATGATGAGCACGCCCAGAATGAAGGCCAGCGTGATCAGCAGCGCAAAGTCCATGTTCGACTGGCTGTGGGTGTAACCGCCAATGAAAAACAGCATGGCCAAACCCAGTGCCAGATTGAGCTTGTGTTGCCCCTTGAACTGCACCGGAGCGCCCTGGAACAGGCGGAACTTGTAGGTGCCCGAGAGTTTGCCAAAGGCGATCACCGAGCCGCTGAAGGTGATGGCGCCAATCGCCGCGCCCAGCGCCAGCTCAAAACGGTTGCCGTAGGGAATCGAGCCGCTACCATCTGCCGTTTTTGCCGCGATGCCAAAAGCCCAGGGCTCAACAGCCGCAGCACCCGCAATGAACACGGCCGAGAGGCCGATCATGCTGTGGAAAAACGCCACCAGCTCGGGCATCTTGGTCATCTCGACAGTTTTGGCGCGGTAGGCGCCGTAGCCACCGCCGACCACCAGGCCCAACAGAACCCAGGCCATGCCCTGCGCTTTGCCGCCGGAGATCTGCACGATCAGCGCGGCCGTGGTCAGCGCGGCAATTGCCATGCCGATCATGCCAAACAGGTTGCCGCGGATCGACGTGGTGGGGTGACTCAGGCCCTTGAGCGCCTGGATGAAACAGACGCTGGCGATCAGATACAGCAGCGTGACAAGGCTCATAGACATTTGTTCACCCCCACGCTTGTCACGTTGTGTACTGCGCTGCCCCCCGAGGGGGTGCGAGCTAGCTTGAAGCGGTTCTGCGCGTCGCTCATTTGGCTTCTCCTTTGGCTGGTG
>JANNEZ010000183.1:0-6620 GCA_031379255.1 Rhodoferax sp.
CAAGAAAATAACCCGCGAAGTAATACACCACTTGCGCCAGAAGGCGCGCCCAGTTGATGGAATTGACAGTGCCGATTTTGTACCTGCGCTTGAATTCGAGGTCGTTGCTCACCGCTTTGACCATGTCCTGGCAATCGTCAAACACACCTTCGACGGCGATGTTGTGGATGTTCCCGTCCATCAGAGAAAACATCTGCGCCTGCTGGAACTGGCTCATGCGCCCTGCCGGAGACGTCATGAAAACGCGCATGCCCTTTTTGCCGCGCATGGCATATTCGGCCGCGCTGCCGGTGTCGCCACTGGTGGCACACAGAATGTTGAGCTGTTCGCCCCGGCGCGCCAACTCGTACTCAAACAAATTGCCCAACAACTGCATCGCCATGTCTTTGAAGGCCAGCGTGGGACCGTTGGACAGGGCCTGCAACCAGACGCCGTCTTCAAGCTTCTTGAGCGGCGTGATGTCGTGGCTGCCAAACACCTGCTCGGTATAGGTTTTCGCGCAGATCGCTTTCAGGTCAGCGGCGGGAATGTCGTCGATATAAAGCGTGAGAATTTCAAACGCAAGCGCGGCGTAACCGTCTTCGAAATAAACCGCGCGCAGGGCCTCAAGCCGCTCCGCGCTCACTGGCGGGTAAGACTCTGGCAAATACAGGCCGCCATCCGGCGCCAGGCCTTCGAGGAGGATTTCGCAAAAGCGCTTTCCGGCCGGGGAACTGGATGCAGCGGCTCGGGTCGAGACGTACAGCATCAGGCCAACTCTTCCTTGCGAATCCGAACAATGGGGGCGAGGACGGTCGCCAAGGCCTGCATCTTCGCAATGGCGGCGTTCATGGTGCCTTCAACCGTGTCGTGGGTGAGGATGATCAGGTCGGTCTGCGTGGCGCCTTCTCCGCCCACTTCATCAGCTTCGCGCTGCAAGACGGCGTCGATGCTGATGTTGGCGTCGCCCAGAATTCCCGTGACTTTGGCCAGCACGCCGGCCTCGTCGGCCACATTCAGGCGCAGGTAATAACTCGTCACCACGTCGGTCATCGGCAAAACAGGTGAATCGCTTCTCGATTGTTCAAACGTGTGCGGCTGAAAGGCCAGGTGGGGCACACGTTGCGAAGCCTGTGCGCCATGCAGGCGGGCGATGTCGACCAGGTCCGAAATCACGGCGCTGGCGGTGGGTTCGCTGCCCGCGCCCTTGCCGTAATACAGCGTGGTGCCGACGGCGTCGCCATTGACCACCACCGCGTTCATGGCGCCTTCAACATTGGCGATCAGGCGCTTGGAGGGAATCAGGCTCGGATGCACACGCAGTTCAATACCGGCGGCGGTGCCTTTGGTCGCGTCGGCTTGACGACGCTTAGTTATTCCAAGCAACTTGATGCGGTAACCCAGCTGCTCGGCGTATTTGATGTCCTGCGCGCCCAGCTGGGTGATGCCTTCTACATAGGCTTTCTCAAACTGCACAGGAATGCCAAAGGCGATGGCGGACATCAGCGTGACCTTGTGGGCGGCGTCAACACCCTCGATGTCAAAGGTCGGGTCGGCTTCCGCATACCCAAGCGCCTGCGCCTGTTTGAGCGCCGTGGCGAAGTCCAGGCCCTTGTCGCGCATTTCAGAGAGGATGAAATTGGTGGTGCCATTGATGATGCCGGCTACCCACTGGATGCGGTTGGCTGTCAGGCCTTCGCGCAGCGCCTTGATGATGGGTATGCCGCCCGCAACGGCGGCCTCAAATGCGACCATCACGCCCTTGGCCTGCGCCGCCGCAAAAATCTCGCTGCCGTGGACAGCGAGCAGCGCCTTGTTGGCCGTAACCACATGTTTGCCGGCGGCAATGGCTTCCAACACAAGCTGTTTGGCGATGCCGTACCCACCGATGAGTTCGATCACCACGTCGATGGCCGGGTTTGCGATCACGGCTCGCGCGTCGTTGACGACTTGAACGCTGTCGCCCACCACCGCTTTCGCGCGGGCCAGATCCAGGTCGGCCACCATCGTGATCTCGATGCCACGCCCGGCCCTGCGCCGGATTTCTTCCTGGTTGCGTTTCAACACATTGAATGTGCCACTGCCCACGGTGCCTATGCCCAGCAGGCCTACTTGAATCGGATTCATCTAAATATAAACAAGGAAAAGGAATGGGGTTTAAGGATCAGACGCGGTTGGCGACCAATTTAATCGGGTTGGATTTGCCGCCGCCCTGCGCCTGAGGTTTGACATCAGTGCCGTGCAAGCGCCGGTAGTTCGCCAGGAATTTCGCGATGCGGCCAATGGCCTCGCGCAGGTCGTCTTCATGCGGCAGGAACACAATCCGGAAATGGTCCGGCGCGGGCCAGTTGAAACCCGTTCCCTGCACCAGCATCACTCGGGTTTCGCGCAGCAGTTCCAGGAAAAACTGGCGATCGTCATCGATGGGATAGACCTTCGGGTCAAGCCTTGGAAACATGTACAGAGCCGAGCTGGGTTTCACGCAGGTCACACCCGGTATGGCGGTGATGAGTTCATAGGCGAGGTCGCGCTGACGGCGCAGGCGGCCGCCTTCACCGACCAGGTCATTGATGCTCTGATAGCCCCCCAATGCGGTTTGAATCGCCCACTGGCCCGGAACGTTGGAACACAGCTTCATGTTGCTGAGCATGTTCAGGCCTTCGATGTAATCGGCGGCGTGTTTCTTGTCGCCCGACACCACCAGCCAGCCTGCCCGATAACCACAGGAGCGGTAACTCTTGGAGAGGGAATTGAAGGTCAGCGTGAGCACATCCTTGGACATGCTGGCAATCGCCGTGTGTTTGATGCCGTCATACAACACCTTGTCATAGACCTCATCAGCGAGGATCACCAGACCATGCTCACGCGCGATCTCCACAATTTCCAGCAACAACTCGTTGGTGTACATCACCCCGGTCGGGTTGTTGGGGTTGATCACCACGATGCCCTTGGTGCGGGGTGTGATCTTGGCGCGGATGTCCGCGAGCTTGGGCATCCAGTTGTTGGCTTCGTCGCACAGGTAATGCACTGGCGTGCCGCCTGAAAGGCTTGCAGACGCAGTCCACAGCGGGTAGTCTGGCATGGGAAGCAGCAGCTCGTCGCCATCGTCCAACAGCGCGTTGGTGGCCATCGTGATGAGTTCGCTGGCGCCATTGCCGAGATAGATGTCATCCAGTGTCACGCCCGCGATGCCCTGCTTCTGCGTCTCGTGCATGACGGCCTTGCGTGCGGCGAAAATGCCCTTGCTATCCGAGTATCCTGATGAATTGGGCAGGTTGCGGATCATGTCCTGCTGGATTTCCTCCGGCGCGTCGAAACCAAACACCGCGAGGTTTCCAAGGTTGAGCTTGATGATCTTTTGGCCTTCGTCCTCCATCTGGCGCGCAGCGTCCATGATGGGGCCACGGATGTCATACAACACATTGGCCAATTTGGCCGATTTCTGGATGGTTTTCACTGGAGCCTCTCGGGAAAATCACGTCAAGCCGCCGAAAGCGGCCGCCGCTTGGGCGAAACCTATAATTTGACCACAGTTCCGCCCGGATTTAGTGCAGTGCAACATGCATCTTTGGCGCGCCGGCCGGCCCCTGTTTGCCAAGCACACCACGATTGACCGCACATGAAATTCCAGCCAGAAAAATCAGGGCAACAATCCATCAATGCGTATGGGCCGGGTTGGGTCAGTGTTGACGGCGAAAAAATTGTGGCCAGCGTCGTGATCGGCTCCCGCGGCCAGCGTTTCAATTGGGATTGCGCGCGTTTTGAGGACTTGACGGCTGCCCATTTCAACCGGATTGCCGAACATCAACCGGAACTGGTGGTTTTTGGCAGCGGCCAGGGCATTCTTTTCCCCAAGGGCGAATGGCTGAAAAACCTGTATTCGGCAAGAATTGGCATTGAAACCATGGATACCCAGGCCGCCTGCCGCACTTACAACATTTTGGCGGGCGAAGGCCGGGACGTGATGCTGGCCCTGTTGATCGAAACCCCGGTGGCCTGAGTTCGCTGAAAAACAGCCGGCCCTTTGCCCACCCCCGATTCAGGCTGCAATTCAGGGTAAAATGCTGCCCTGTGAAGCCTCGTGATCACCGGATTCTCCCGAATGATGATGCCCACGCTGTCTGCGAAAACAGCTCCAGAGTTTTGCACGAAGGACCTAAGCGATTTATATGGCGATAGTTGTCAACAAACCCCTCCCCGAATTCGAAGCACTGGCCACCTCAGGCACCAAAGTCACCAACAACTCGCACCTCGGCAAAGCCATGGTGCTCTATTTTTACCCCAAAGACAACACCCCGGGCTGCACCACGGAAGCGATGCAGTTCCGGGACAAATACAAAGACTTCGTGAAAGCCGGCGCCACCGTGTTCGGCGTGTCGCGCGACAACATGAAGTCCCATGACGAGTTCAAGGGCAAACTGGAATTGCCGTTTGAGCTGATCGCCGACACTGAAGAAAAGATGTGCCACATGTTTGGCGTCGTCAAAAACAAAATCATGTACGGCAAGAAGGTCAAGGGCATCGAGCGCAGCACCTTCCTCGTCGGCGCGGATGGCCTGCTCAAAGGCGAGTGGCGTGGCCTCAAGGTGCCCGGCCATATTGAAGAAGTGCTCAAGGCCGTCAAGGCGCTCAAGAAGACAGCCTGAAACATCCCTCTGAAAATATCCGGCCGAAAACCTCTGCCTGAATGTGGCTGGCCCATGTTCGGCGAGGACTCTGCAAGCTGATGGCACACCGCTCCCGGAAATTCGACGGTAGAGAATTGGCGATCGCTCATGCATAATGGGTTTCTGCCAGATGAGTCCAAGCCCCTCGTTTTCACTGTGTTCTTCAAAAAGCCGCCTTGGTTTGAGGCGGCTTTTTTGCTTTTTGTATCACCTTTTTGCGTCACGAATGGCGCTCGCCCTTCATTCATTTCCTTATCCTGGACCCCATAAACCATGCCATTGCCACCCGCACCGACCAAACGCGCAGCCTTGTTGACCCAGAGCGCGTTTGACGCCCCGGCGAGAACTGTCAGCAAGAGCGCCAAGCGGTACCTGGCGCCGGTGGCCGACCACGCTTTGGCCCGTCAGACGCCCGCCAACGAACCCGACCTGCACGCGCCACAAGTCCGCAAGCCGGCGCGTGGCAGCGTGGTTGAACGCACCCCTTCGCCGGATGAATTCCCGACGCGGATGGCGGTCCAGGCGAAAACACAGGCGCAATCCCACCCGCCTGTCAAAGTCTGGGCTGAACGCAAAGACCCGGATCGCGCCACCGAAGCGGCAGCCGATTCCGACGCGCCATCGGCCAACCCCTCCAAATCGAGCCTGGGCGGGCGCAAGGTCAAATCCAGTGGCCCAACCAAACTCTTCGTTCTTGACACCAATGTGTTGATGCACGACCCGATGTGCCTCTTCCGGTTCGAGGAACACGACATCTTCCTGCCGATGATCGTGCTGGAAGAACTCGACGGCCACAAAAAAGGCATGACCGAAGTCGCCCGCAACGCGCGCCAGACCAGCCGCAGCCTTGATGCCCTGGCCGCCGCCAATGGCGCAGACATCGGCGCCGGCCTGCAACTCGACACCACAGGCCACCGCGAAGCCCGGGGCAAGCTGTATTTTCAGACGCAGGCATTGAATTACACCCTGCCGCAGAGCCTGCCACAGGGGAAAGCCGACAACCAGATCCTGGGCGTAGTCGATGCATTGCGCCAGCAGCACAGCCAGCAAGCCGTGCCACGCGATGGAGGAGGTTCGCGCCCGGCCGGGCGTGAGGTCGTGCTGGTCTCCAAAGACATCAACATGCGCGTCAAGGCGCGTGCGCTTGGCCTGGCCACCGACGATTACCAAAACGACAAAACTCTGGAAGACGGCGACCTGCTTTACGCCGGCTCGATGGCCCTGCCGGCCGATTTTTGGGCTACGCACGGGCAGACGGTGGAAAGCTGGCAACAAGGCGCGCACACCTTTTACCGCATCACCGGGCCGCTGGTGCCGAGTTTCCTGATCAACCAGTTTGTCTATTTCGAATCACCGGGCGAACCGTCGCTGTACGCCCGCGTCACTGAAATTCGCGGCAAAACGGCGGTTTTCAAAACCTTGAAGGACTACAACCACCTCAAGAATTCGGTCTGGGGCGTCACCACACGCAACCGCGAACAGAATTTCGCGATGAACCTGCTGATGGACCCGGAAGTGGACTTCGTCACCCTCACCGGCACAGCGGGCTCGGGCAAAACGCTCATGGCGCTCGCCGCAGGCTTGACGCAGGTGCTGGACGACCGCCGCTACACCGAAATCATCGTCACCCGCGCCACGGTGAGTGTGGGCGAAGACATCGGTTTCCTGCCGGGCACCGAGGAAGAAAAAATGGGCCCGTGGATGGGCGCGCTGGACGACAACCTCGAAGTGCTGAGCAAAACCGAAACCACTGCCGGTGAATGGGGCCGCGCCGCCACCAGCGAGTTGATCCGCAGCCGCATCAAGATCAAGAGCATGAACTTCATGCGTGGCCGCACGTTCTTGAACAAATACGTCATCATCGACGAAGCGCAGAATTTGACGCCCAAGCAGATGAAGACGCTGATCACCCGCGCCGGCCCCGGCACCAAGATTCTGCATGGGCAACCTGGCGCAGATCGACACGCCCTACCT
>JANNEZ010000210.1:0-12909 GCA_031379255.1 Rhodoferax sp.
ATTGGCGGCTTTGAGACGCCCGGCCTGGGCGTGTACGACATCCACACCCGACCCCATCTGGTTTACCGCGAAGCCGCTAATCGACGCCTCGAAATCCGGCTGCGCAAGGGGGCGGCAGTCGAGGTCAACGACGGTGCGGCAAATCACGTCGTTCCAGTAGCTGAACTTGTCTGCGGCGGGCAAATCACGCGTGTTGGCTGAAATCAGTGTCGGCGCGCCGTTGGTCTTGTCAGGATTCATGGCTCGGATCCCCGGATGTCTTGTGGCAAAAGCTCTGGAATTGCCACCCGATTGTGCGCCTGTGCATTGACTGGGTGTCAGGGCCGTTTCAGTCAAGCGGAAGTTCTGCCTGAACCAAGCGTCGGGAGCCTTTGAACGCAATACTGCGCACTTCAAACACCAGGAGACTCCTCATGACATCCCCCATGCAAACCCCGCTCTTCGGCCGCCGTTTTCTGATTGCCAGCCTGCTGGCTGCCAGCGCGGCGGGTTTGAGCCTGCCCGCTTGGGCCGAACGCGCGACGTTGAAATACAAAAGCGAGATCGCATTGAAAGCATCTCCCCAAAAAGCCTGGGACAGTTTCAAGACCTTTGGCAGCATCCACGACTGGCATCCGGCGACGGAAAACTCCCGTCTGCTGGTGGGGCAAAACGGCAAGGCATTGGCCGTGCGGGAATTCCAGATCAAAGGCGGCCCCGCCTTTGTGATCAGCGAACTTCTGTCTTACGACGAAGGCAAGAAGCATTTCCGCTACCGCATCATCAAAACCAATTTGCCGCTGGCCAGTTATGTCGCCGAGATGTGGGTAAAACCGGCGGCTGGCGGTGGCTCGGTCGTGCATTGGTCAAGCCAGTTCCAGCGGCCTGAAGAAAATGCCAAACCGGATCAGGATGACGCTGCGACGATGAAACTGATTCAGGGGGTCTTCAAGGCCGGCCTGGACAATATCGCTGTCATTACCAGCCGTTGAAGCGCCGCTACTTCAACCAGCCCCGCTTCCTGAAGTACCACATCGGCACCAGCGCCGAGGCCAGCATCAGCAACAGGGCGGCGGGGTAACCCCAGCTTTTTGACAGCTCCGGCATGTGCTGGAAGTTCATGCCGTAGATGCTGGCGATCAGCGTGGGCGGCAACAGCGCCACGCTGGCCACCGAGAAGATCTTGATGATCTTGTTCTGGTTGATGTTGATGAAACCCACGGTGGCGTCCATCAGGAAGTTGATCTTGTCGAAGAGGAAGGCGGTATGCGAGTCGAGCGAATCGATGTCACGCAAAATCTGCCGCGCGTCTTCAAACTGGTCGGCGTTGAGCATCTTGCTGCGCATCATGAAGGAGAGCGCGCGCCGTGTGTCCATCATGTTGCGGCGGATGCGGCCGTTCAGGTCTTCGTGTTGCGCGATGGCGGCCAGCACCTCGCCAGCCAATTGGTCGGTGACGTCGCCCGAGAGCACTTTGGTGCTGACTTTTTCCAGGTCCACATAGATGCCTTCGAGTGTGTCAGCGGAATATTCGGCGTCGGCGTCAAAAAGCTTGAGCAAAACCTCCTTGGCGTCTTCGATCAGCCCCGGCGCGCGGCGCGCCCGCATGCGCAAGAGGCGGAACACCGGCACGTCTTCGTCGTGGATGGAGAACAACACGCCGCGGCTTTTGAGCTCGGCGTTGTGCTGGTTCAGGATGAAGGCCACCCGCACGGTGCGCGGGGTTTCGTTGTCGGCGATCAGGAAGTCGCTGCGGATGTGCAACTCGCCGTTGTCTTCTTCGTAAAAACGCGCCGATTCCTCGATGTCTTCGTCCATCGCGTCTTCGGGGATGGAGAGGCCGTAATACTGCTTGACCCAGCGTTTTTCTTCCAGCGTGGGCGCTTCGAGGTCCACCCAGATGGGCTGGAACTTGGAGAGCTCTTCCAGGGATTCAATTTCCTCCTGGAACAGCCGTCCGTTGGCAAGGGTGAAGATGTTGAGCACTCGCGCTCTCCCATAAATTCATTTGCATCGTGCGGCGACGTAGGTGTTGTCTTCAACCCCGATGCAGGTGGGAGTTGAAACCTACCGGATAGGCGGGTGTTCCAAGGCGATGGCCCCTGTTGTTTCGATTCGTAAATTATCGCACCGCACTGCGCTGGCCTGTTGCGCGGAGGGGTTTCAGTCAACGGGTTTCAGTCCGCCGCCCTCAGTTGGGCATCAAAAACTCCAGAAATTCCGCCTTGCGCGCAAAGGCGTCGGTTTCACCCAGGGCGATCAGTGTCTGCACAAAATTCGGTTCAAACAGCAGGTAACTTGCCAGCACGCCGCCGCCGCCTTTAAGCACGCCCAGGCCACTCAAGGCATGGCGCGTGGCAACCGGCAACTCCTTGATGTGTTGCAGCGCGATCTCGTCGAGCGACTGCGACGGCGCGATGGCCATCACGTCAATCGCCTTGTAGGGCAGGGCCGCCGCCGCTTCGCGCGGCAACTGCTTCAAAGTGGCCGTGACACGGCGCGTCTGCTCCACGTCGGCGTGCAAGGTGTCGTGAAACACCGTGGCCAAGGTGTAGCCCATGATGCTGCCCAGCGTGGTGCCGACCTTGCTGACCGGGTTGGCCGCCAGCGCAGGGCGGTCTGGCTGGCCGACGCCGACCACCAGGATCTTGCGCGCGCCCAGGTGCATGGCCGGCGAGAGCGGCGAGATCTGCCGCATCGAGCCGTCGCCAAAAAACTCGCGCTGGCCGTCTACCCACAACGCGGTGGCCGGAAACAGGAAGGGAATGGCGCTGGAGGCCATCAGGTGTTCGATGGTGATCTGGGTGAATTCGGAGCGCCGCCCGGGCCGGCTCCAGCCTTCGAAGGGAGCGCCCTTGAGGGTGTGGCAAAAGGTCCAGTGGGTGCCGCTGTTGTAGCTCGAGCCAGTCACGGCCAGCGCGTTGATGGCGCGTGAGCGCAGGCTGTCTTCAATGGCCTGCAGCGAGACACCGCTGTGCAGCGTGTCCACCAGTGGGGTGTTGTCCATGATGGCGCCTTGCGCGCGCGCCTGGCGCGACAGGCTCAAGGCCGCCGCCAGCCGTGAAAACCGCACCCAGCTGGGCACGTTGAGGCGGTAAACATTGTCGGAGCGCAGTTGGCCCCAGAATTTGGCCAACTGGTCGAAGGCGTTGAGGCCCTGTGTGGCCCACGCCGCCAGGCAGGCGGCGTTGATGGCGCCAGCCGAGGTGCCCACCAGCACCTGAAAGGGGAAGTTTTTGCCCAGCGCCGGATCCAGCTTGATCATCGCCCCCAAGGCCCGCAACACGCCGACCTGGTAGGCGGTGCGTGCGCCGCCGCCCATCAGCACCAGCGCGGTGGAGGGCTGAATGTAACGGGCCAGACCTGCGTGGATGATGGTGTCGAGGCTCATGGCTGAATTGTGACGGGATGTTAGAGTGTTTGCATGACGAGTCAGCGCGAGAATTGGTTATTGTTTACCCTCGCGGGCATCCAGTTCACCAGCGTCCTGGACTTCATGATCATGATGCCGCTGGGGCCGCAGTTCACCCGCATTTTCAGCATCAACGAGGCGCAGTTTGGGCTGTTGGTCTCGGCCTACACGCTGGCCGCGGGGTTTGCCGGCCTCGCCGCGTCAACCTTCATCGAGCGCTTCAGCCGCAAGCGCATGTTGCTTACGTTGTATGTGTTTTTCTGCCTCTCCGCGCTGGCCTGCGCGCTGGCGCCGGGTTATGGCGCGCTGATGGCGGCGCGCATTTCGGCCGGGCTGTTTGGCGGCGTGTTGTCCAGCATGGCGCAAACCATCGTGGCGGACGTGATTCCCTTCGAGCGCCGTGGCCGTGCCATGGGCATCGTGATGACCTCGTTTTCGGCTGCTTCGGTGGCGGGTGTTCCCACCGGCCTGTGGCTGGCGGAGCAATACGGCTGGCACGCGCCGTTTTTCGCCATCGCAGCCTTGGGTGTGGTGTTGGGCCTGTTTGCCGCGATGACCTTGCCGGCCCTTGACGCCCACTTGGTCCAAGGCGCCGAAACCTCGGCTTTTCAGCGCATCCGCACAGTGTTGGCAGAGCGCAACCATTACAAGGCGTTTCTGTTGTCGGCCTTGATGATGTTTGGCGGCTTCACCGTCGTGCCCTACATCGCCATCAACCTGGAATACGGCGTGGGTTTGCGCCAAGACCAGATTTTCCAGGTTTACCTGTTTGGCGGCCTCGGCGCGCTTTTGCTGGCGCGCTGGTTTGGCCGCCTCGCGGACCGCTGGGGCAAGGTCAAAACCTTCCGGTTGATGGCAGTGGCCGTCATCTTGCCCATGTTCGCCACGACGCTGATGCCTTTTGGCGCGCCGATGTGGGCGGTGTTGGGCACCTCCACGCTGTTCATGATCTGCATGAACGGGCGCATGATTCCCGGCATGGCGATCATCAGCTCGGCGGCCAATCCGGCGCTGCGCGGCACCTTCATGACCCTCAATGCCTCGGCGCAGTCCGCCGCCATGGGTTGTGCAGCCTTGGTGGGCGGCATGCTGATTGGCCGGGATGGCGCTGGCCGCATCGAGCACTACTGGATGAACGCCGTGGTCGGCGCAGTGGCCAGCCTGGCCAGCGTGTGGCTGGCGGGGCGGCTCTACATGCACACGGCGCAGGCCCCGAACCCTGCGCAGCGGGGGCCAGGAAGCGCCAAAAACCTGTAAAAAGACACAGGCGCAAATTTTTATTGCATTTATTTGACAGTTTTTTGCAATGCGGGCGTTGCGCGATCGGAATTTGTTAGGCATAGTGAATTCATCCGAGCTTTTTCAACGGTAGAGCACAGGAGGTTATCCATGAACTTGACGATCAGCGGTCATCATCTCGAAGTTACCCCGGCACTGAGAAATTACGTCACGACCAAGCTAGATCGAATCACCCGCCACTTTGACCAGGTAGTTGATGTCAAAGTGCTTCTCACCGTCGAAAAACAGAAGGAAAAAGAACGAAGGCAACGCGCCGAATGCAACATTCACGTCAAGGGCAGTGACATGTTTGCAGAATGCTCCCACGCGGATCTGTACGCCGCTGTGGATGAACTGGTCGACAAACTCGACCGGCAGGTGGTGCGCCATAAAGACCGGCTGCAAGACCACCATCACGGGGCAGTCAAACGCCTGATGTAAACCCACTGCTCGACGCGCGAGCCTCGAGGCAGGTTTTTGCGCCGGGCCGCCCCCAGCAAAAATGCGCCCCCTCGGGGGGCAGCGACCCGCGAAGCGGTGGAGCGTGGGGGCCGGTTTTTGCGCCGGGCCGCCCCCAGCAAAAATGCGCCCCCTCGGGGGGCAGCGACCCGCGAAGCGGTGGAGCGTGGGGGCCGCACTAGAGCCGCTTGCCCAAACAAGCGGCTTTTTTGTCGGCATAATTCCCCCCAAATGAACCGATTAGCCGCCATACTGCCTGCCACACACGTGCTTGTGGGGGTTGAGGCCACCAGCAAAAAGCGCGCGTTTGAAGAAGCCGGGCTGCTGTTTGAAAACCACAACGGCCTGGGCCGCGCCTTGGTGACTGACAGTCTGTTTTCGCGCGAACGCCTGGGCTCGACCGGCTTGGGCCATGGTGTAGCCATTCCGCATGGCCGCATCAAGGGCCTTAAATCACCGTGTGCCGCCATCCTGAAACTGGCGCAGCCGATTGGTTTTGACGCACCCGACGAGCAAGCCGTGTCCCTGCTGATCTTTCTGCTGGTGCCCGAGGCGGCGACCCAGAAACACCTCGAAATACTCTCCGAAATCGCCGAAATGCTCAGTGACGTGGCCCTGCGCGGCCAGCTTACCGGCAGCACCGATGCCGCGCAATTGCATGGCTTGGTGCAGGCCTGGCAGTCGGCCATGGTGGCCTGAACCGGTCTGAAGGCAGTTGAAACCCACCGCTGTCAGCGCCGATGCCCTGTTTGAGGAGTTTCGCGAACGCCTGAAGTGGGAATGGCTGGCCGGCCTGGGGGCCTCGGAGCGCAAATTCGACGAAGTGGCTGTCCGGGCGGCGCGTTCCGGCGCCGACCTGGTGGGCTACCTCAATTACATCCATCCCTACCGGGTGCAGATTTTGGGCGAGCGTGAGGTGGCCTACATCACCAGCGTCGATGAGGAAGACTGCGCGCGGCGCATCTCGCGCATTGTCACGCTGGAGCCGCCGGTGCTGGTGCTGGCTGACGGGCAGAAGGCCCCGGATGGGCTGCTCTCCATGTGTGAACGCGCGCAAATTCCGCTGTTTGCGACGCACGAGTCCTCCGCCACCGTCATAGACGTGCTGCGCGCCTACCTGTCCAAACATTTCGCCGACCGCTCTTCGATGCACGGCGTGTTCATGGACATTTTGGGCCTGGGTGTGTTGATCACCGGCGAGTCGGGTCTGGGCAAAAGTGAATTGGGCCTGGAGCTGATTTCGCGCGGCAACGGCCTGGTGGCCGATGACGCGGTGGACCTCTTTCGCATCAACCAGACCACCATTGAAGGGCGTTGCCCGGAACTGCTGCAAAACCTGCTGGAAGTGCGCGGCATTGGCCTTCTGGACATTCGGGCGATTTTTGGCGAAACCGCGGTGCGCCGCAAAATGCGCCTCAAACTGATCGTGCACCTGGTGCGCCGCGAAACCCTGGAGCGCGAGTACGAGCGCATCCCCTACGAGCCGCTCACCCAGGACCTGCTGGGCATCCCGGTGCGCAAGGTGGTGATCCAGGTGGTGGCCGGCCGCAACATCGCGGTGTTGGTGGAAGCGGCCGTGCGCAACACCATTTTGCAGCTGCGCGGTGTCGACACCTACCAGGATTTTGTCAAGCGCCACCGCGAGGCCATGGGCAATCCCAACGCCGGCTGAACCGCTTCGCGCAGTCGCTCAGCGGTGTGTCGCCGGCCGGTTCGGACAGGCAGGCTTGGTGCAGTTGGCGTAGAGGCTCAGGGCGTGGTCGGCGATGGCAAAGCCTTTGGCCTTGGCCACGCTGTGCTGGCGCTTTTCAATTTCAGCGTCAAAAAACTCTTCAACCCGGCCGCAGTCCAGGCATACCAGGTGGTCATGGTGCTGCCCTTCGTTGAGCTCGAACACCGCCTTGCCGCTTTCAAAATGGCTGCGGTTCAAAATGCCGGCCTGCTCAAACTGCGTCAACACCCGGTAGACGGTGGCCAGGCCTACGTCCGAGCGGTCCAGCAGCAACACCCGGAACACATCCTCGGCGGTCATGTGGCGCTGCTCGCCCTTCTGGAAAATTTCCAGGATTTTCAGCCGCGGCAGGGTCGCCTTCAGGCCGGTGTTTTTGAGATCGTCGATGCGGTGCATGCAAATTTTGGAGGTGCGAAGCGGGTCTGCCGTCCGGCTTGCCGGATGGGGCCTGCCGCTACAATGGGTCGATGATATCGCCGTATTCCCGCGTTTGTGGACTCTGCCGCCTTTCAGGCCGGGCGGCGGCGGCTGCGGCCATTTTGGCGCTGGCAGCCTGCTCCACCGCCAACAACGTAAGCAGCCGTTTGGCCGGGATCGTCTCACCCTACAAAATTGACGTGGTGCAGGGCAACTTCGTCTCGCGAGAGCAGGCGGCGGCGCTGCAGCCGGGCATGACCCGCGTGCAGGTGCGCGACATCCTGGGCACGCCCCTCTTGATGAGCCTGTTCCACGCCGATCGCTGGGACTACGTGTTCACCTTCAAGCGCCAGGGCAGCGAGCCGCAGGCGCGCAAAGTCACGGTGCATTTCAAGGGTGACCTGCTTGAGCGTTTTGAAGCCGGTGAATTGCCCACCGAGGCTGAATTTGTGGCCTCGCTGGACTCCGGCCGGCGCATTGGCAAGGTGCAGGCGCTGGAGGCCAGTGAAGAGAGCCTGGCCAAATTCGCCGCCAGCCGCGCGGCTCCAGCGGCAGCGCCGGAGAATGCCGCTGCACCCAGGGAGTTGCCACCGCTGCCAGAGCGTTACCCGCCGCTGGAAGCCCCGGCCCGTTGAGGCTCCCGGCCGGTTGAACCCCGTTTTGCGGCGACGCGTCCACACGGAATGAACAAACACAAAGTTGCCGTGGCTGGCGCGTCCGGCCGCATGGGCCAGATGTTGATCGAGGCGGTAGGCGCCTCGGACGACTGCGAGCTTTCGGCCGCGCTCGACATCGCGACGAGCCCCATGATCGGGCAAAGCGCGACGGCGTTTCTGGGCCGTGCGGGTGGCGTGAACGTCAGCGCCGACGTGCGGGCCGGTCTTGCGGCCTCGAAAACCCTGATTGATTTCACCCGCCCGGAAGCCACCATGGCGCACTTGGCCGTTTGCCGCGAGTTGGGCGTGAACCTGGTGATTGGCACCACCGGTTTCACGCCGCAGCAAAAGGCCGAAATCGGCGCTGCTGCCCAAGACATCGCGATCATGATGGCGCCCAACATGAGTGTGGGTGTGAACGTCACCTTCAAACTGCTTGAAATGGCGGCCAAAGCCCTGTCCACTGGGTACGACATTGAAATCATCGAGGCGCATCACCGCCACAAGGTCGATGCCCCTTCGGGCACGGCGCTGAAGATGGGCGAAGTGATCGCCAACGCCCTGGGGCGCGACCTCAAGGATTGCGCGGTGTACGCGCGCGAAGGTGTCACGGGCGAGCGGGACCCGTCGAGCATCGGTTTCGCCGCCATTCGGGGTGGCGACATCGTGGGCGACCACACCGTGTTGTTTGCCGGCACCGGCGAGCGCATCGAGATCACGCACAAATCCGCCAGCCGGTCCACCTACGCCCAGGGCAGCTTGCGCGCGGTGCGTTACCTGGCGACGCAAAAACCCGGGCTCTATGACATGTTTGACGTCTTGGGGCTGCGGTAGCCCTTGGCAGTCGTGGCCAAGCAGTCGAGGCAAGGTTTGCTATTATTAATATAGCTAACTATGCATATAATACGTGACTTTAATGCCGTTTTTTCTTAAAAAATGCGACGCGAGCCAAATTTTGCAACAATCGTACCCAATTTGGGGTTGATATGAGTTTGTTTTCATTGTTCTCGCAAGGCGATTTCGTCAGCAAGGCGGTGGCGCTGCTCTTGTTGCTGATGTCGGTCAGCAGCTGGGTGGTGATCCTGTGGAAGGGTTGGCTGCTGCAACGCGCCAAAGGGGAGGTGGCGCGCAGCATTGCCGCCTTTTGGCAGTCCGCCAGCCTTGACGAAGCGCGCCCCAAAGTGGAAGCGTTCGACCGGGCGGGTCTCGTCAGTCCGCTCTTGGACGCTATAAAACTGGAAGTGCTTGGCACCTTGGCCGCTGCCGGTGACAAGGCCCAGCAACTCACCCGCCGCTTGCGCGACGCCTTGCACGGCATTTTGCAAAAACTGCACTTTGGCCAGGTGCTTTTGGCCACCATTGGCGCCACCGCGCCTTTTGTCGGGCTGTTGGGCACGGTTTGGGGCATCTACCACGCGCTGATTGGCATTTCCAGCGCGGGGCAGATCACCATTGACAAAATTTCCGGCCCGGTGGGTGAGGCCTTGATCATGACCGCCGCAGGTTTGGCGGTCGCCATTCCCGCCGTGCTGGCCTACAACGTGTTTGGCCGCAGCATCAACCGCATCGAGGCCGACCTGGAAGGCTTCGCCCGCGACCTGCGGGAACTGATGAGCCATCCAATATTGGCCCCCACGCTCCCCGAGGGGGCGCATTTTGGCTACGCCGCTGTTCCAGAGCCTAGGGGCGGCCCGTCGGAAAACATGCCAGTCACTGCGCAGGCTCAGTCGTGAGCTTCGGCAGGCTCGAGCGAGACAAAGGTGCCGCTCCAATGAGCGAGATCAACATGACGCCGCTGATCGACGTCATGCTGGTGCTGGTGGTCATATTCATCATCACCGCGCCCCTGCTGGCCAGTTCCATCAAGCTGGATTTGCCGCGCGCCGACGGTGCCAAACCCAATGACGCGCCGAAATTCGTGATGCTGGTGCTGGACAAATCCGGCCAGGCCTTCATCGACGACAAACCGGTGGCCAAAACCGAACTCGGCGAACGGCTCGCGCAAATCGCCCGGCAGAACCCGGAGACCGAACTGCAACTGCGGGCCGACGAAGCCGTGCCTTACGGCCACGTGGTTGAAATCATCGGCGCGGCGCAAAAAGCCGGTCTCAACCGGCTGGGTTTTGTCGCCAACCCCAAGCCCTGAACGCGCCAGCGCCCGAGCGGGTGTCGTCCGAGCGGGTATAGCCCCCTAGAATTGGGGGATGGAAGAAAAATACAACCCACAAGGCGTAGAACGCGCCGCGCAGGCGCAATGGAACGCCGCCGACGCCTACCGCGTGAGCGAGAACGCGCGCGACGCCGCTGGCCGCGCCAAAAAGAAGTATTACGCCTGCTCGATGCTGTCTTACCCCAGCGGCAAGCTGCACATGGGCCACGTGCGCAACTACACCATCAACGACATGCTCACGCGCCAGTTGCGCATGAAGGGTTTCAACGTGTTGATGCCGATGGGCTGGGATGCCTTTGGCCTGCCAGCGGAAAACGCCGCGATGAAAAACGGCGTGCCGCCGGCGAAGTGGACCCACGACAACATCGCCTACATGAAAGTGCAGATGCAGGCGATGGGCCTGGCGATCGACTGGAGCCGCGAGATCGCCACCTGCGACGCCAGTTATTACAAGTGGAACCAGTGGCTGTTTTTGAAGATGCTGGAAAAAGGCATCGCCTACCGCAAAACCCAGGTGGTGAACTGGGACCCGGTGGACCAGACCGTGCTGGCCAACGAGCAGGTGATCGATGGCAAGGGCTGGCGCACCGGCGCCGAGGTCGAAAAGCGCGAAATTCCGGGCTATTACCTCAAGATCACCGATTACGCCGGCGAATTGCTGGACAGCGTGCAGGACAAATTGCCCGGCTGGCCCGAGCGTGTCAAGCTGATGCAGGCGAACTGGATCGGCAAAAGTGAAGGCGTGCGTTTCGCTTTCCCGCATGAGATCCGCAATGCGCAGGGACAACTGATCCAGGACGGCAAGTTGTGGGTGTTCACCACCCGCGCCGACACCATCAAGGGTGTTACCTTTGTCGCGGTGGCGCCTGAGCACCCGCTGGCCAGCCGCGCCGCCGAGTTGTCGCCCGATCTGGCAGCCAAAATCGCCGCGCTCAAGGCGGGCGGCACCACCGAAGCCGAGCTCGCCACGCGTGAAAAGGAAGGCGTGGCCACTGGCCTTTATGTGGCCCACCCGATACTGGACCACCACATCGAGATCTGGGTCTGCAACTACGTGTTGATGGGATACGGCGACGGCGCCGTGATGGGTGTGCCAGGGCACGACGAGCGTGACTTCGCCTTCGCCAAAAAATACCGCCTGCTGATCCAGCAGGTGATTCTGGTGGACGGCGAACACTTTGACTACCGCCGCTGGCAAGACTGGTACGCCGACAAAGCGCGCGGCATCACCATCAATTCCGGCAACTACAGCGGCATGAACCACCAGGACGCGGTCAACGCGGTCAGCCATACGCTGGAACAGGCGGGTCTCGGCGGAAAGAAAACCACCTGGCGTCTGCGTGACTGGGGCGTGAGCCGCCAGCGGTATTGGGGCACCCCGATCCCGATCATCCACTGCGCCGAACATGGCGCGGTGCCGGTGCCGGAGAAAGACCTTCCGGTGGTGTTGCCGCAAGACTGTGTGCCCGACGGCTCGGGCAACCCGCTGAACAAACACGAAGGTTTCCATGCGGGTGTGGTGTGCCCGGTCTGTGGCAAAGCGGCGCGGCGCGAAACCGACACCATGGACACTTTTGTCGATTCGAGTTGGTACTTCATGCGGTACTGCAATGCGCAGCCGACCGGCCGCGCGGGCGATTCTGACACCATGACGGACAGCCGCGTGGATTACTGGATGCCGATGGACCAGTACATCGGCGGCATCGAGCATGCCATCCTGCACCTGCTGTACGCGCGCTTCTGGACCAAGGTGATGCGTGACCTGGGCCTGGTCAAAGTGGACGAACCCTTCACCAAGCTGCTCACCCAGGGCATGGTGCTCAACCACATTTATTCGAGAAAAGGCGAGAAGGGCGGCATCCAGTATTTCTGGCCGGCCGATGTGCAAGACGGGCACGACGCCGCTGGCAAAGTGACTGGCGCCACCCTGAAACAGGCCCAGGGCGAATTGCCCGCCGGAACACCCATCACCTACGAGGGTGTGGGCACCATGAGCAAGAGCAAAAACAACGGTGTGGACCCGCAGGATCTGATCGAGAAATACGGCGCCGATACCGCACGCCTGTACACCATGTTCACCGCGCCACCTGAAGCCACGCTGGAGTGGAACGACGCCGCCGTTGAAGGCAGTTTCCGGTTCCTGCGGCGCGTCTGGGAATTTCCTCAAAGCATGGGTGTTCGAGACAATATTTCACAGGCACAACAACCCGACTTTGCGTCGATTAATCGTGAGAATGAAGACAAAGAAATATGGGCGGCTCGTCGAGAAATTCATTTAACGCAAAAGCAAATTAATTTTGACTATGAGCGGATGCAATACAACACAGTTGTTTCCGGATGCATGAAACTCCTGAATACATTGGATCGATTGATCAGGATCAATTTTTCGCCAACTGGCTATCGCACAACAAATACGAAGTCCTTTGTAATGAACGAAGGGTTTGGTTTTTTGCTGCGCTCTCTTTATCCAGTTTGCCCGCACATCTCACACGCCTTGTGGAATGAACTTGGGTATGCTCAGAAGTTAGGGCAGATCCTCGACGCGCCCTGGCCGCAGGTGGACGAAGCCGCTTTGAAGCAGGACGAGATCGAACTGATGCTGCAGATCAACGGCAAATTGCGCGGCTCGATCCTGATTCCGGCGGACGCCTCCAAAGTGTTGATCGAAAAAACCGCCATTGCCAACGAAATGGTGCAAAAGCAGATTGGCGCGGGCCCCGTCAAACGCGTGATCGTGGTGCCGGGGCGGCTCGTCAACGTCGTCATTTGATGTCGCCCCCACGTTCGCCCACTTCGTGTGGCTCTC
>JANNEZ010000217.1:0-12761 GCA_031379255.1 Rhodoferax sp.
GGAGTTTCTCAACGACCCGACGGTGGGCGAGCTGCGCATAGGCTGTACCGAGTTCGGCACCACTGCGTTGGTGCCGCTGGTGATTGATGGATTGCTTCAGCGCCACCCAGGGCTGCGTTTCCATGTGATAACGGCTGAAACCGTCGCTCTGGCCACCGAGGACCTGCCGCAACGCCGCATCGAACTCGCGGTGGGTGGCATTCCCGCCGATCTGCCTGCCGACATTCAGGGGGAGCGCCTGTTCACCGACCAGCACGTCATCATGGCCGGGCTTCACAGCCCATGGGTCCGGCGGCGCAAACTGGTTCTGGCTGACCTGCTCGAAGGGCCGTGGGTGCTGCCACCTCCGGGCAGCCTGGCCCGGCGGTTCATTGACGGCGCTTTTGCGGCGCATGGTCTTGCGCCGCCGGTTGCCCAAGTCAGCAGCTTTTCGACGCTGTTGACCAACCAGTTGCTGGCCACGGGCCGTTACCTCGCGATCCTTCCGCGCGAGTCCGTGCGCATGGCCAAACACCTGCCGATCAAGCCCGTGAACGTCGCCTTCGCCGGCATCGAACGCTCGATTGGCATCATGACGCTGAAGCATCGCACCGTCAGTCCGCAGGCCGGTTTGTTCATCGCCGCCATGCGCTTGGCGGCCGCCGCTGCCATGAAGTCCAGAAGGTAAAGGCAGGTCGCGCTTTCCCGCCTGGCATCTACGCGTTTGGGCAATCCGCGCTGCGGCGTATCTGCCGGATGACTGCGGCGTTGTCGAGTTCGCCATCGCCGGCTTCAACAGCGCCACGCAGCAAGGCCGCGTGGGTTTGCGTCAACGGCAGCTGCTGGCCGGACTTGGATGCCGCGGCAAGCATCAGTTCCACATCTTTCAAGTGCTGCCGGATGCGCGACTGGGGCGTGAAGTCGCCTTGCACCATTTTGTCGCCCTTCGCAAACGCCGCGTCCGAGCGGGCCGGGCTGTTCTTGACCATCTCCAGGAACGCGGCGGGTGCAATGCCGAGCCGCTCGGCAAACACCAGGCCTTCGGCCAGGGCGGCGCGATTGAGGCCCAGCACCAGGTTGGTGGCCAGCTTGGCGCGCGCGCCCATGCCAGCGGCGCCCGCATGAAAACGCCGTGCGCTCAAGGCATTGAGCACCGGAGCAGCCCGGCCGATAGCGGGGAGTTCGCCACCCAGCAGTAACGTCGCTTCACCGTTTGCAATCTGCTGGCTGGAGCCCGACAGCGGTGCTTCAATGAAATCGATGTGTTGCGCGGCCAGGCGTGCGGCCAGTTGTTCCAGCCGTTGCGGATCGCCGGTAGAACAGTCAATGATGGCCCGTTGCGTTAGGTCCCTTTGTGGGCCATTGGGGTCAAACCAGCCCGCGAGCAGGCCGCCTTTGCCCTGCGCATGCACATCGCCATCCACCACGGCCTCAACACCGCATGTGTCCATCACCGCCAGCAGCACGGTCGAAGCGCAGGCGGCAACCTGTGCCGGCGTCGCTGCCACGCTGTAGCCCGCTGCCGCAAACCGTTCCAGGGCCTGAGGACTCAGGTCATAACCGATGCAGGTGAAACCGCCGGCGCGCAGCCGTGACGCCAGCGCCGTGCCAACCAGGCCCAGACCAATCAGGCCAATAAGGCCGACGCTATTGCTTGCGGGCTGACTCATCGTGGCAGGCTGGCCCCACCGCACACGGCGATGTCCTGCCCGGTGATGGCAGCGGCCGGCTCGGAGAGCAGATAAGCCACGAGGGCCGCAATTTCCCCGGGCTGGATCAGGCGGCCGATCGGCGGCAGCCGGGGCGCTTCGGTCTTTCGGGAGAGGTCGTCCAGCATGGCGGTTTGGGTGGCCGCTGGCGAGACCACGTTGACAGTAACACCCTGCGCCACCACCTCAGCCGCCCAACTTCGCGCCAACGACGCCAGTGCCGCCTTGGTCGCCGCATACTGGCTGCGCCCCGGCATGCCACCGGCCACCCGGCTGCCCACCAGCACCACGCGGCCACTGCCGCGCTGCGCCATCAAGGGCAGCACCACGTTGGCGATGCGGGTGATGGACTGGACGTGCAGCGCCCACATGGTGGCACCCTCGGGCAGCGGCAGAGCCCCCAGCCTGCCAACCCTTAGCAGGCCGGCCGCGTGCACCAGCGCGTCGGGCGTGTTTGCCGCATCTGTCGCAGCCAGTTGCGCATCAATCGCTGTAACGTTCGTGAGGTCAATGCCAAGCGCTGTGAACGCGGCATGTTCCAGCGTTGGTGGTGCAAGGTCCCAGCCCGACACGCGCCACCCGCCCGCCAGCAAGTGGCTGGCAATGGCATGGCCAATGCCCGAGCTGCTACCGGTGACGATGGCGTGGGGCAGGGACATTCGTCCTATTCCAGAGTGATCTTTTTGTCGGCAATGATCTTGCCGGATGTGGCAATGTCGTCGGCTTGGAACTTTGCGAATTCAGCCACGCTGCCGCCTTCGGGCACGATGCCGTCGGCAATCAGGCGGTCGCGCATTTCACCTGTCAACGCCTTGCTCACGGCGGCATTGAGCTTTTGCACAATGTCGGCGGGCGCTTTGGCCGGCGCCCACAGGCCGTACCAACTGGCGCATTCAAAACCCGACAGGGTCTCCGTCGCCGTGGGCACGTCTGGCAGGTTGGGCAGGTGTTTGGCCGAGGTCACTGCGGCCACTTTGAGCTGGCCGTTGCGGTGGAATTGCACCGAACCCAGCACCGGGTCGATAAAGCCTTCAATCTGACCGCCCACCAGGTCGGTCATGGCCGGGCCGGTGCCTTTGTAGGGCACCACCGTCAGTGAAATACCGGCAGCCTGCTCCAGCTTGACCGTGCACAAATGGCCGGCCGAGCCAATCGAGCCAACTGCAAAGTTCATCTTGCCGGGCTGCGCTTTCGCCGCCGCAATCAGGCCCTGCAGGTTGTTCACGCCGAGCTTGTTGCCAACCGCTATCGACAGCGGCGCCTTGGCCACCAGGCTGATGGGCGCGAAGTCGGTCTGCACCTGGTAGGGCACCGACTTCATCGTCATCGGCGCGGTGACAAAGGTGCTGGCGTTGAACAGCAGCGTGTAGCCGTCGGCCGGCGCCTTGGCCACCGCGTCCGCCCCGATGATGCCATTGCCGCCCGCGCGGTTGTCCACCACGAAGTTCTGGCCGAATTGCGTCGTGAGGTTCTGCGCCAGCATGCGCCCGATCTTGTCCAGCGTGCCGCCGGGCGGGAAGGGGATGACGACGCGTACCGGTTTGTCGGGCCAGGTTTGGGCGCTGGCGGCCACCGCGCTCAGCGCGAGCGTGGCCGCGATGAAGGGCTTCGTGAGGGCTGTGTTTCTTGCGTGCATAGTGACTCCTGTTGTTTGTTTGTTTGTTTGATTGATTGGACGGCTAACTTGATTTGTCATTGGCAGCGGTAACTTGCCGCCTGTTTTGACGAGCCGCTGCCGTTCCAGACCGCTTTTTGCGGATAGACGCAAAGCGGGTAACTCACGCTGTTGTCGCGCGAGCTGATGGTGATGCTGCCGGGTGCGCTGGCCGCAAGCGCAGCGGTGGTTATCCGCCGCAATGGATGCGATGAAGCCGTGTGCCGGGGGAAAGGTTCCATGCGTGTCTCCTGGTATGGTTTGGTTTATCGATCATTCCACGCCATGCACTGCGCACAGCGTCTTCATCCGCCGAACCGCCAGCTCAGGCTGCTGCAGGCAATTGGCGGCGTCGGCCAGGCGAAACAGCTCGGCCAGGTGCGCCAATGAACGTGTGCTCTGCTGCCCGCCCACCATCGTGAAATGGCTCTGGTGCCGTTTGAGCCTGCCCTTTAACCCCAGCCCTTTTTTGTAAAAGCGGGTTGGGGCATGGATGTTCTGGCGCCACAGCGCCACGGTGGGGGCCAGCAGCGCGTGGAATTTTGCTTCGTTGCCTTTGGCGAGTTCACTCAAGGCGGAACTCGCCACTGGCGCGATGGCGTCGAAGATGCCCAGCAGCGCATCGCTCTTGCCGTGGGCAGGCGACGAGCCATGGCCATCGCCAGCGATCAATGCTGCGTAGTTGAAGTCGTCGCCGGTGTACATGCGCACACCTCCCTGGTCATTCGCGGGCAGGCGTCTGCGCATGGCGATTTCCTTGTCTTTGTCCAACAGCGAAATCTTGATGCCATCCACCTTGTCCGGGTGCGCGTTGATGACGTTCAGCGCCGTCTGCATGGCCGCGTCCACGTCACTGGAGCCCCCGGCCCGGACTTGATCCGAGCCTCTCCAGTACCCTGCCAGCGCCGGGTCGAACATCTCACCTAGCCAGTGCAGGATGACGGGCTGCCTCGCCTGCGTGAGGATGCGGTCGTACACACGTTCGTAGTCCGCCGGCGAACGCGCCACGCGGGCCAGCGCGCGGCTGGCCATGACGATGAGTTTGCCGCCGAGTTTTTCAATGGCTTCCATCTGAAGCTCGTAGGCGCGGATCACGTCGTCGACTGATTTCACATCGTCCAGGTTCAGGTGGTCGGTGCCGCAGCCTGAGGCGATCAGCGCGCCAGGCATGTCTTTGGCGGCATCCAGTGTGCGGCGGATCAGTTCCAGCGAAGTGGGCCAGTCAAGCCCCATGCCGCGCTGTGCGGTGTCCATCGATTCAGCGACACCGAGGCCCAGCGACCACAGGTAGCGGCGGTAGGCGATGGTGGCGGCCCAATCCACCGCGCATTGCAGCCAAGGGTCGCTGGCGGCCAGCGGGTCGGTAACCACATGGGCTGCGGAATACGCGACTCGGTTGAACGGGGCAGTTGCGCCATTGGGCACGGGCGTGCCGCGCAAGGTGTAGGGCTCGAGCCGCCCTTGCGGGGTGGGAAGGCGCAGCGTGACGGACATCGTTCGTAAACCCCGCCTTACAGGGCCAGTGGTGGCACATCCACCCAGCGGCGTTCCTTCCACGATTGCAGCGCGGCCTCAACCAACTGCACGCCCTTGGCACCTTCGGGCAAGGTGTATTTCCACGGCGCGCTCACCGCGTCATCTTCCACCACGTGGCGGATGAAGTCTTCCCACTGGATCTTGAAGCCGTTGTCGTAAACCTGCGTGTCGGGCACCTCGGCCCACTGGTCAAAGAAGGGCATCATCTGTTTTTCGTCGGGGTTCCACACCGGGCGCGGTGTGTTGACACGGCTCTGCGCACGGCAGGTGGTCAGGCCCGCCACCGCTGAGCCATGGGTGCCATCGACATGGAAGGTGACGAGGTCATCGCGGCGCACCCGGGTCGTCCAGCTGCTGTTGACTTGCGCGATGATTTTTTCACCGTCCGGCCCCTTGAGCTCAAAGGTGGCGTAGGCGGCGTCGTCGGCAGTGGCGGTGTAGGGCTTGCCGGCCTCGTCCCAGCGCGTGGGGATGTGGGTGGCGCCCAGGCACGAGACCGACTGCACCTCGCCAAACAAGTGGTCCAGCACATACCGCCAGTGGCAGACCATGTCCAGGATGATGCCGCCACCGTCTTCGGTGCGGTAGTTCCAGCTGGGGCGCTGGATCGGTTGCAGGTCGCCTTCAAACACCCAGTATCCAAACTCGATGCGCACACTCAGCATGCGGCCAAAGAACCCTGCGCGGCGCAACATGTCGAGCTTGCGCAAGCCGGGCAGAAAAAGTTTGTCTTGCACCACGCCGTGTTTCAGGCCGCTTTTTCTGTTGGCCTCCTGGGCCAGGCGAACGGTTTTCAGCGCTTCATTGAGGTTGGTGGCGATGGGTTTCTCGCAATACACGTGTTTGCCGGCGCGGATGGCGCGGGCCAGCAGGGCCGGGCGCATTTGTGTGGTGCCGGCATCGAAGAACACCGTATCCAGCGGGTTGGCCAGCGCGGCATCGAGGTCGGCGCTCCAGCGCTCGATGCCGTGTGTTTTGGCGAGCGCTTCAATTTTGGCGGCATTGCGGCCAACCAGAATTGGGTCGGGCATGACTTTGCTTCCGTCTGAAAGCGTGACGCCGCCCTGCTTGCGAATGGCGATGATGGAGCGGATCAGGTGCTGGTTCAAACCCATGCGCCCGGTCACGCCGTGCATGATGATTCCAAGCGTTCTTTGTATATTTGACATTAAAAAATGATTAAAAAAATAATAAAGTTAGTCCTAATTAAATAGCATAAAAACTACTTAACTTGTGACTTTAATAGCAAATATCTTCACATATCAATTAAATAAATATTTATTGTTTGAATGTATTCAATCCTGCCCGCGCCGTTGCACGCAACTTGGCCTGCACCGGCGGCAGCCAGCCCAGCAACACCCCCTTGAGACCGAGCGCCTGGCGCATCCATTTGTAGAGGTCAAACTGGTCTTGATGGGTTTTGATTTTGCCGTTTTGAAACGTGAAGCGGGCCTGGATGTCGTTCACGACTTTGTTGCCGGTCGCGGAAAACGTGTAGGTTGCCACCCAATGCGCCTTGCCATCGGTGTCATTCGCCTCGATGCCATCAAACACCACGCTCATGTCTTTGCCGCGCGTGGTCAACATGCGCCACATCTTGCCGGGCTCGCCGTTTTTCAAACCGGCGAAAACCGGGTCTGAAAACGCAGCGTCGGGTGCGTAACAGGCCGCCATCGCAGCGCCGTCGAGCCGCGACAGCGCGGTATAAAAGCCTGTGATCAGTTCAGCGTTGGGGTGCATGGGGTGGCTCCACGGGGTCGGTGCGTATGATTATGCCCATGACCCGAACCCTTGCCATCGCCGATGCCCACAGTCGTTTTGACAGCGGCGCCTTTCGTGCGTTGCTGGCGCGGCGCGTTGCCATTGCGACCGAAAGCCAAAACCCGGCGCGCGGCCCCGAACTCGCGGCTTACTTGCACGGGGAGATGCAGCCCGCTTTTGAGGCCATGGACTTCACCTGCCAGACACTCACGCACCCTGCGGCCAAAGCGCCGTTCCTGTTTGCGCAGCGAATGGAAGACGCGGCCCTGCCGACTGTCTTCGGCTACGGCCACGGCGACGTGATCCGGGGACTGGACAAGGAGTGGAAGGATGGCCTCTCGCCTTGGGCGCTGACCGAACAGGGCGGCAACTGGTATGGCCGCGGCATTGCCGACAACAAGGGCCAGCACAGCGTGAACATGCAGGCCATGGCCAGTGTGCTGGCGGTGCGCGGCCGCCTGGGCTTTAACGCCAAGTACCTGATCGAAATGGGTGAAGAGGTCACCTCGCCCGGCCTGCAGGCGCTCTGTGCACAACACAAAGAGCTGTTCCAGGCCGACGTGATGATCGCCTCCGACGGCCCGCGCCTGCGGGCCGACAGGCCCACCGTTTTCCTCGGTTCGCGAGGCTGCATCAATTTTGACTTGTCGATCAACGCACGCGCCGGCGGCCACCATTCGGGCAACTGGGGCGGGCTGATCTCCAACCCCGGCATCGAGCTTGCGCATGCGATTGCGTCGATCACTTCGCCCAGCGGCCAGATACTGATTCCGAAGTGGAAACCGGCTTCCTTGCCAAGCGCCGTGCGCCGCGCGCTGGCCGATTGCGAGGTCGACGGCGGCGCCAACGGCCCGACGGTGGAACCTGAATGGGGCGAGCCGGGCCTGAGCCCTGCCGAGCGTGTGTTTGGCTGGTGCAGCTTCGAGGTGCTGGCCTTCAAGACCGGCAACCCGGAGACACCCGTCAACGCCATTCCGCCACACGCCTGGGCGCGTTGCCAGTTGCGTTTTGTGGTGGGCATTGACGCAGAGGACATCATCCCCGCGCTGCGCCGCCACTTGGACTCGCACGGTTTTGGCAAGGTCAAAGTCGAGGTGCCACCTGGCGAGATGTTCCAGGCGACCCGCATCGACCCCGACGAGCCCTGGGTGCAATGGGTTGTGGCGTCGCTTGAAAAGACCAGCGGCAAAAAAACGGCCGTCTTGCCCAATCTGGGTGGCTCTCTGCCCAACGACATCTTCACTGAAACGCTGGGTCTCAAAGCCATTTGGGTGCCGCACAGTTACCCCGGCTGCTCGCAACATGCCCCCAATGAACACCTGCCACCGGCGCTCCTGCGCGAGGCAATGGGGCTGATGGCCGGTTTGTATTGGGATTTAGGCGCGGGCGCGACGCCCGTGGGTCAACCCAAGGCGGCGTAACGCGCCAGATGGTGGTCTGCATCGCCAAAACGCTGCGCCAGCATCGTCAGGCGGCGAAAGGTGTGCGACACCTTCATCTCTTCGGTCATGCCCATGCCGCCGTGCAGTTGCACGGATTCCTGGCTCACCAGGCGGGCTGCATCGGCGACTTTCACCATCGCGGCTGAGACCGATTTTTTACGCAAGTCCACCGAAGCGCCGTCCGTCTGCCCCCGCGCTTCATCCACCCGGCAGGCGGCGAGGATGGCCATGGAGCGGGCTTCCTCGCAGGCAATGAACATGTTGACCATGCGGTGCTGCAGTGCCTGGAACGACGCGATGGCGATGCCGAACTGCTTGCGGCTTCGGGTGTATTCCAGCGTGGCGTCAGTGGCGGATTTCATCGCGCCGACGGCGTCGGCGCACAAGAGCGCAGTGGCGAAATCGATTGCCTCTTCAATGTGCGGCAGGGCATTGGTTGCCACGCCCGTGCTGTCGGCTGCCAGGTCGGGGCCACCCAGCAAGGCTGCGGCGGGCAGGACGACGCCTTTGAAGCTGATGTCTGCCGCGCGTTGGCCATCTACCGTGCGGTAGGGGCTGACGCTGACGCCCGCCGCGTTGCGGTCGACCAGAAACAGGCCCACGCCGCCGCTCACCGGGCAACCAGGGCCGTGGCTGATTTGGGCTGAAACCACCAACACGTCAGCGGCTGCCGCGCCCATCACCACCACTTTTTCGCCATCAAGTCGCCAGCCTGGCGCGTCACCGCCACCCGGCGCTTTGACAACCACCGTGTCAACGGGTTCCAGCGCATAACGGCGGCCACGCTCCAGGTAGGCGAAGGTGGCTTTGCCGCTGCCGTCCAGCAAGGGGGGCAACACGGCGTCGCGTTGGGCCGGGGTGCCCGCGCTGGCCACCAGGCGGCTGGCCAGCGCCACGTGGTCTAGCAGCGGTTCGACCACCAATGCCTCGCCAAAGGCCTCCATCGCCGCCATCATGTCCACGGCGCCGCCGCCATATCCGCCAGCGCTGGCATCAAAGGGCAGGGCGGTGAGGCCCATGTCGGCAAAGGCCGACCAGGCGCCCTGGCTGAAACCCAGCTCTGAGCCCAGCGCCTTCTTGCGGGCTTCAAATCCGTAGCTGGCCGCCAGGTACTTTTGCAGTGAGTCGGCGAGCTGCTTTTGCTCTTCGGTGTAGTCAAAATCCATGGTGTTTCTTCCTTACAGGCCCAGCGTCATTTTTGCGATGATGTTTTTCTGGATTTCGTTGGAGCCGGCGTAAATGCTGGCTTTGCGGTAGTTGAAATAACGTGGCGCGAGGCGCGAGGCGTAGGCGTCGACCACGCCGTCTTCCACGGGCGCAAAGGGTTGAGCATTCGGTCCTACGGCCTGCATCATCAGCTCAGTGATCATCTGCTGTATTTCAGTGCCGCGAATCTTCAGCATCGACACGTCGGCACCGGGCGGCTGGCCGGTTTTGCGCATCTTGTCCAGAAAACGCATGGCGGTGAGTTCCAGCGCGTCGAGTTCGATTTCAGTGCGCGACACGCGGTCGCGAAAACGCACATCCTGCATCAATGACTGGCCATCACGCTGTTCCTTGGCGGCCAGGGCCTTCAGAGCCGTCATTTCGCGGCGCAGGCCTCCGGTGCGGGCGCTGCCCATGCGCTCGTGGCCGAGCAGGAATTTGGCCACCGTCCAGCCCTTGTTTTCTTCAAACACCAAGTTTTCAACCGGCACCTTGACGTTTTCAAAGAAAATTTCGTTCACTTCGTGGCCACCGTCCATCAGGATGAGCGGGCGCACGGTGATGCCGGGTGTTTTCATGTCGATCAACAGGAAGCTGATGCCCTCCTGGCGTTTCTCCACGGTGGCATCGGTGCGCACCAGGCAGAAAATCCAGTCACCGTAGTGGCCCAGGGTGGTCCAGATTTTTTGCCCGTTGACGAGGTAATGGTCACCCTGGCGTTCTGCTTTGGTTTTGAGCGAAGCGAGGTCGGAGCCGGCGCCTGGCTCAGAGTAACCCTGCACCCAGAAATCGTCACCGTCGCGCATGCGTGGCAGGAAGCGGCTTTTCTGTTGCTCGGTGCCAAACCGCATCAACACGGCAGCACACATGACCGGGCCAAACGGCGCCTGCCCCGGCGCGCCGGCGAAACCCATTTCTTCGTCAAAGATGTAGCGCTGGGTGATGTCCCAGCCCGTGCCGCCCCATTCGACAGGCCAGTGTGGCACCGACCAGCCTTTGGCGGCCAGGATCTTGTGCCAGCGGATCAAATCCTCCCGCGACAGGTGCTGGTATTGCGTGACCTTGGTCTGCAGGTCAGCCGGCAAGTTGGCCGCCAGCCAGGTTCGCACTTCGGTGCGAAAGGCTTGTTCTTCGGGGGTGTTGCTGATGTCCATGGCGGTCTCCAAAAGGTGTTTCGGTGCGAACGGTCAAGTTTTACGATTGGCGGGCCTTGATGCGCGCGGCATTGGCTTCGCGCAGGGCAGTAATCTGCTCGCGGGAAAGGCCCAGCGCCGTTTGCAGCGGCCCGGGTGAATCCGGGTCCCAGGAATGGCGTGGCCCTATGGTCAGGCCGCCATCGACCGTGAGGTGGGTGCCAGTGACGAAGGTCGCGGCGTCGGATGCGAAGAACAGCACGGCCTGGGCAATGTCTTTGGGCAGGCCTGAGCGGCCAATCGGGTTCGCAATGCCACTTTTGGCCGCGATGGTCTCTGCAAACCCGCGCGCCTGGTCCGCGTCCATGCCCATGCCCTGGCCAAAGATCGAGGTGGCAATAAACCCGGGAACCACGGCGTTGATGCGGATCTTGTGTTGAGAGAGTTCCTGCGCCGCCATGCGTGTGTAATGCAACACGCCGGCTTTGGCCACAGAATACGCAATCGGCGCGTAGCCGGTCTGCAAGGCTGAAATTGACGAGGTGTTGATGATGGCGCCGCCGCCGCGCTGTTTCATGGGCGGCACGGCGTATGAGGTGCCCGCGGCCACGGCGCGCAGCAAGAGCGCATGGGTTTGGTCCCAGCCATCGGCGTCAAAGTTCTCGACGCCCGCAGAGGTGCCGCCACGCCCGGCATTGTTGAAGAGGATGTCCAGCCCGCCGAAGCGGCTCACTGCGGTTTCAATCGCCACCTTGATTTGCGCCGGCCTCGTGACGTCGCAGGCGACGAATTTCACTGCGCCATCGAATTGTTTTTCCAGGCTGCGGCCGATGTCTTCTTGCAGGTCCGCTGCAATCGCCGTCGCGCCCTCTGCGACAAAAAGCTCGAGTGTGGCCAGGCCAATGCCGGAGCAGGCGCCGGTGATGACAGCGACTTTTCCCTGAAGACGGTTGGACATGGCTGGTTTTCCGAGGCTAATGAGGGGGCGTTGCAGGGTTCAGTTTAGTCGCATGCAACATGCGCAACATGGCCAGCACCGCCACGACAGACAACGCCACGCTGCCCCACATCACCGGCACGTAGCTGCCAAAGCGGTCAAACACGGCGCCCGCCACCACCGGCCCGAGCAGGTTGCCCAATGCGGCCCCGGTGTACAGGCAGCCGATGATTCCGGAGACCGCGCGCGCGCCAAAGAGGTCCATGCAAATGGCCGGCATCAATGAGACGATGCCACCGTAACTCAGACCGAACCAGAGCGCAAAAACGGCGTAGGCGGCATAACCGGAGTAACCAGGGTAAGCGACAGCCACCATCCACAGCAGGTAGGTGCTGGTCATGGAAACCTGGGCCAAGGTGAGGGTCTGCGTGCGGCCCAGCCGGTCGGCCAGGGCGCCAATGGCGAAACGGCCAATCAGGCTGCCAATGCCGATCAGGCCAACCAGGCCAACCGCGCTGGCTTCGCTGATGCCGCTGTCACGCGCAGACGCCGAGACGTGCGCAAACGGTATGAACATGGTCGGCGCGGCCGTGAACGTGAAGAGGTAAAACCACCAGAATCGCCGGTCGCGCAGGGCTTCTCCCAGCGTGGCGCCACTGGGCGTTTGGGGTGGTCCCCCCGACACCGCGCCAGCGACGGGCGCTGGTTTGAGCAAACCGGTGGCCAGCAGGCCCACCAGCAAAACGCCACCCCCCAACAGGCGCAAGGCCATGCGCCAATCAAGCGTTGAAATCAGGGCGGCCGCCAGCAATGGCAGCACCACAGTGCCCAAACCAATACCGGCACTGGCAATTCCCGAAGCAAGACCGCGCCGCGCCGTGAACCAAGGCTGCACATTGCCGATGGACGGCGTATAGACCAGCGCGATGCCAACGCCGATGCCCACCCCATAACTCCAGTACACCGCCACCATGGAATGGGCAAAACTGGTGGCCAGCAATCCTGCGGCGATGCACACCATGCCCAGGCTGCAGACGATGCGTGGCCCGAAGCGGTCGCACAACATGCCGCCCACCGCGCCGACCGAAAAATACACCAGCCCGGTCAAGCCAAACACCAGTGCCACGTCGGCGCGCCGGGCGGAGAACTCGGCCGCAAACGATTCGAAAAATGCCGCAAACGAATACGCCACGCCGAAAATCAGCGCAAGGCTGGTGAAGGTCGCCCAGACGACGACCCAGGCGTAGCGGTGTTCCCGCATCAAGCCTGCATCAGTTCCCACAACTTGCCGGAGGTCACCGGCATTTGCAGCTGCGGCGCCAATTGACCCATGCCATTGCGCGACAGGGCATCGGCAATCGCATTGACAACCGCGGGCGTCGCGCCTATGGTGCCGAGCTCGCC
>JANNEZ010000219.1:0-2256 GCA_031379255.1 Rhodoferax sp.
GCAGGCAATCTCGTGGCCGAGTTCAACGAAAGCTGCCGTTACTTCCGGCGCGCGCTGCAACGCCATGCCCACACCAAATACGGTTAACGGCAATTGGCGCTTTTCAAACTCACGCAAAATGCGCCACACGCCTGCACGTGAACCGTATTCGTAAATGCTCTCCATGCTCAGGTGGCGCGCGGCAAAACTGGCCGGATTGAACATTTCGCTCAAAAACTGCTCCGAGCCCGCGTCGCCATGCAACACCGAATTCTCCGCGCCTTCTTCGTAATTGAGCACAAACTGCACCGCGATGCGCGCGCCATGAGGCCACTGCGCGTGCGGCACGTTCTGGCCGTAACCGACCAGATCGCGCGGGTAGTCTGCGGGCGTCATGCGGGGGCTATTAGAAGCTTAGGGCCGAAGCGATGTCGTTGCTGGGCTGGCTGCGGTCAAACAACAAACCGGCCTCGACGTTTTCGAGGTGCGACAACATCAGGGCCACGGCGCGCGCCTCGTCTTTCGCCGCCAGCGCCTCAATGATGCCTTCGTGCTCCTCGTGCGAGTGCTGGGCGGCGTGCGCGCTTTGGTACATCAGGGTGATGAGGGAGCAGCGCGAGATCAACTGGCCCAGCATCTGCGCCAACACGTCGTTGCCGGTGAGTTCGGCCATGCGCACGTGGAAATCGCCCAGAAGCTCGGTGCGTCCGGCAATGTCTTTGAGCGCCACGGCTTTTTTCTCGCGCGCCACGTGGTCGCGCAGCGCCTTGATTTTGGCGGGCGTGAGCTGCTGCAACAAGAGCCGCGTCATCTCGGCCTCGACCATGCGGCGCACGGCAAACACCTGTTTCGCTTCGGTGACCGAAGGCGCCGCGACAAACGCCCCGCGCGCGGGCTCAAGCCGGATCAGCTGGTGTTGCGAGAGCTGAAGCAGGGCCTGGCGCACGAGCGTGCGCGAAACGCCAAAATGGTCGGCAAGTTTCTGCTCGGCCAGTTTCGCGCCGGGCTGCAGGCGGTGTTCCACAATCGCCTTGGTGAGCGCTTGCACGATCAGGTCGGTGGAGGAAGACTCGCTCGCCATGTTCAGATGTCAATTTAAAAGGGTCGGTGACAGTTCAAAAATTGTATACACTTTTGTTTTAAATTTTCACTTCATTGGATTGGGGGTTTCCATGGGTTTGAGCACACATGTCCTGGACACCATGCACGGCCGCCCGGCTGGCGGCATGCAGTTGGCGTTTTATGTCACGCAGGGTGGCAAGGCGACCTTGATCCAACAATTGACCCTCAACGCCGACGGCCGCAGCCCCGACGGCCCGCTGGTGGCCGACCGGGCCCTCAAAGGCGGCACCTACCGGCTGGTGTTTGAGGTGGCGGCGTATTTCAAGGCGCTGGGCGTGGCGCTGCCGGAGCCGAATTTTCTGGGCCAGGTGACGCTGGACTTTGGCATTGCCCACCCGGACCAGCATTACCACGTGCCGCTGTTGGTCAGCCCCTGGAGTTATTCGACCTACCGGGGCTCATGAGCCTGGAGCAGGCCGGTTTGGGTTGATAGGGTGTTGGATAAGGTGTTTGCTATAATTAATATAGCAAACAAACGCCATTTAACGTGACTTGGAGGCGCAAAAAGCTTAAAATTTTGAGATTTTCGGTCTGAAGCATCAAAAAGTTAACACCCATGTTAACTTTTGGGTGAATTGCCCCGTCAGGTTTTACAGCTGACCTTCTGTGAGGGTGTCCAGCTGAAACTGGCCGCTTTTGTCCCACAGCCAAGTGTCGGTATAGACGACGCGGCCCATCCGCACCGGCGCCGGGTAAGGCGCGGCCTGGCGGGCGATGCGGTCGATTTCGGCCATCACCTCGGGCGCATGTGAAGGCGCGCGCAGCCAGTTGGTTTTGACAACCTGGCCGCGGTTGTCAATCTCGACCTCAAACACGCCAATGGCGTACAGCAGAGGCTGCATCTTGCCCTTGTAAATGCGGTTTGAATTAAGTTTGTAGATTTGTCCTGCCGCGTCGCGACGGAACTCGCGTGGCGTGCTGGCGGCTGACACAATTGACGGCGCGGCAACGGCGGGAGGAGCGGCGGCCACGGGCGGCGCCGGTGGCGGTGGCGGTGGCGGTGGCGGCTGGGTGGCGACTGGCGCGGGCGGCGCTTGTTGCGGCATGGGTGTTGACACACAGGCCGCCACCACCACCGCCGCAACAGCAGCTGCAGCCCACAAAAGCGGTCGCACCAGAGGGCGCCCAATAGGCCGCTTTTTGTTTAGAAACTCA
>JANNEZ010000242.1:0-2934 GCA_031379255.1 Rhodoferax sp.
AGAGTTGTTGGTGAACCAGTTGACCCGCAAAAACGCCCAGTCACAGAAGAACTGCGCCGCCAATGTTGCGACCGCCAGATACAAGCCTTTGACACGCAAACTGGGAATGCCAAAAAAAATGCCCACCAAAGTGGCGAAAAAACCGCCCACCAACAAAGCGACGATCAATGGCGTGCCGTCAAGGCGCACGTATATGTTGTATGCAGCATAGGCGCCCACCGCCATGAAGCCACCCGAGCCCAGGGAAATCTGCCCGCAATAGCCGACCAGGACGTTCACGCCAATTGCAGCCAGCGAGAGGATCAAAAACGGCACCAAAATGGCGCGGAATGTGTATTCGTCGACCAGCGCCGGGACACCCAAAAAAGCAAACGCAATCAAGGCCAGGATCGCGACCTTGTCCTGCATGATCGGAAAGATCTGCTGGTCTTTGCTGTACGTGGTCTTGAACTGGCCGTTTTCTCTGTAGAACATAAATTCCTAAATTGACTTCAGACCCGGTCAATGATTTTTTCGCCAAACAGCCCCTGCGGCCTGAACATCAAAAATACCAGCGCCAGCACATAGGCAAACCAAATTTCAATGCCCCCGCCGACGTACGGCCCCAAATAGACTTCCGAAAGTTTTTCACCCACGCCAATGATCAGGCCGCCAATGATGGCGCCCGGCACCGAGGTGAGACCTCCCAGGATGATCACCGGCAACGCGCGCAGCGCGACAGCCGTCAGCGAAAACTGCACGCCGAGTTTGGAGCCCCAGATCATGCCGGCCACCAGCGCGGTGATGCCCGCCACGCACCATACAACGACCCAGATGCGGTTCAGCGGAATACCGATGCTCTGTGCCGCCTGGTGGTCATCGGCCACGGCGCGCAGGGCACGGCCAGTCGCTGTTTTCTGGAAGAACAGACTCAGAGCGCCGACCAGCACCGCTGCGATCAGCGCCGCATAAAGATCTTCCTTGTTGATCAGGATGCCGCCCTGAAACACACTTTCAAACGCCATGATGGGCTCTTTGGGCATGCCAATGTCGATCTTGTAGATGTCGCTGCCAAAAATGGTTTGGCCGAAGCCGTCCAGGAAATAGCTGATGCCCAGGGTGGCCATCAGCAGCGTGGTTCCCTCTTGGTTGACCAAATGGCGCAAAACCAGTTTTTCGATCACCCAGGCCACGACAAACATCAACACACCCGCAGCGAGAAACGCCAATACGTTGGCAAGCAACAGCGAGCTGAGGCCAAAGTATTTGGGGAGCCATTCGGCAAACCGCGCCATGGCCAGTGCGGCAAACAACACCATCGCGCCTTGCGCAAAATTGAAAACGCCGGAAGCTTTGAAGATCAGCACAAAACCCAGCGCCACCAGTGAATACAACATGCCGGCCATCAGGCCGCCCAACAAAGTTTCCAGAAAAAATCCCATGTTAATTTCTCACCCCCGTGGCTTGCTCACTTTGAGTAGCATCCTTCCCCCTAGCAGGGGGCGCCTCCAGTGGCCTGGCAAAGCCAGTTCCACGGCGGTTGCTGGAAAAGTTCATCATCATTCTTGTATCCATGGTCAATGGCTGGTTCCCAAGTAGGCGGCGATCACGTCCGGGTTGTTGCGCACCGTATCGGGCGTGCCGTCGCCGATCTTTTTGCCGTAATCGAGCACCACCACGCGGTCGGAAATGTCCATCACCACGCCCATGTCGTGTTCGATCAAAACCACGGTGGTGCCAAACTCGTCGTTGATATCCAGCACAAAGCGGCACATGTCCTGCTTTTCTTCCAGGTTCATGCCCGCCATCGGCTCATCCAGAAGCAGAACCTGCGGCTCCATGGAGAGCGCCCGGCCCAGATCAACCCGTTTCTGCAAGCCGTAAGGCAGTTGGCCCACCGGTGTTTTGCGAAACGCCTGGATTTCGAGGAAATCGATGATGTGCTCGACAAATTCGCGGTGTTTGACTTCTTCTTTCTCGGCGCCGCCAAAACCGAAGGGGTTGCGGAAGGCCTGGCTCAGCAGGCTGCTTTTGACCCGCAGGTTGCGCCCGGTCATGAGGTTGTCGATCACGCTCATGCCCTTGAACAGCGCCAGATTCTGAAACGTGCGGGCGATGCCCATGGTGGCCACTTCATGGCTGTCCATGTGATCAAAGGTTTTGCCGCGAAAGCTGATGGTGCCTTTTTGCGGGGTGTAAACGCCATTGATGCAGTTGAGCATCGAGCTCTTGCCCGCGCCATTGGGGCCGATGATGGCCCGCACTTCGTGTTCACGCACGTCAAACGAAATGTCCGTAAGGGCGTTGACGCCGCCGAAACTCAGGGAAATGTCCTTCACGTCGAGGATGACATCCCCAATTTTCTTGCTGCTCATTTTTTCAGTCTTTTCATGCCGCCGCTTTCACGGGCGCAAAAATCTTCGCGTCTTCGATGCGCAGGGTTGCGCTGACGCTGCCAGTCCGGCCGTCGTCAAACTTGACCTGGGTTTCAATGAACTGCTCCTTCTTGCCTTCGTACAGGGCCTTGACCAGCAGGTCGTATTTGTCGCCAATGAAGCCACGGCGGACCTTGTTGGTGCGGGTCAGTTCGCCGTCGTCCGCGTCAAGCTCCTTGTGAAGAATCAGAAAACGGCTGATTTGGGAGCCTGCCAGCAGCGCGTCGGCGCTGAGGTCGGCATTCACCTTTTCGACGCATTCCCGGATCAGCTGGTAAACCTCGGGCTTCTGCGCCAGGTCGGTGTATCCGGCGTAGGGCAGGTTGTGCCGTTCGGCCCAGTTGCCGACCGCGTCGAATTCAATGTTGATCATCACGCAGACTTTCTCGCGAGCGTCGCCGTAGGCAACGACTTCCTTGATGTGCGGAAAGAATTTGAGCTTGTTCTCGACGTATTTGGGGGCGAACATGGCGCCGTCATAAGCGCCACCCTTGATGCGGCCCACGTCCTTGATGCGGTC
>JANNEZ010000263.1:0-6784 GCA_031379255.1 Rhodoferax sp.
GACCTACATCAAGAAAAACAAGCTGCAAGACGCAGTCAACAAGCGCATGATCAACGCCGACGCCAAGCTGAAAGAAATTTTCGGCAAGATGCAGGTGTCGATGTTCGAGATGGCTGGCCTGATCGGCAAGCACCTCAAATAGTCAGGGCTTGCCCTGACAAAAAGGCCGCAGCAGTGCGGCCTTTTTTTATGGGTGCCCCCATAAACCCAGTTAGGGTGTGGGGCAGGCGTGATAACGTTGGCGTCATGAGCATTTCCAACTCCCCACCGGCCATGCCGGGCAACTTCCTCACCCGCTGGCTTGACGGCGACGTTGGCCACAGCTTTCGCAGCTCGCCCGTGGCGATGTTTGCGGCGGTCATCGCCTTCGTTTGCGTTTTTGCCGCTGTGTTTGCGCCCTGGGTCACGCCCCACAACCCGTTTGACCTGGCGACCCTGGAGCTCAACGACGCGCGCAAACCGCCCGCCTGGCAAGACGGAGGCACCCGCAAATACCTGCTGGGCACCGACGACCAGGGCCGCGACATCCTCTCGGCCGTGGTGTTCGGCGCGCGCATCTCCCTGGTGGTGAGCGCCGCCTCGGTCATTCTCTCGCTGCTGGTGGGTGTGAGCCTGGGCCTGCTGGCGGGGTTTCGCGGCGGCTGGATCGACACCTTTCTCATGCGCCTGTGCGACGTGATGCTGTCTTTCCCGGCCATTCTTGTCGCGCTCTTGATCGCCGGCGTAGGCCGCGCCATGTTCCCCAATGCGCAGGACTCGGTCGCTTTTGGCGTGCTGATTTTGGCCATTACACTCACCGGCTGGGTGGTTTACGCGCGCACGGTGCGCGGCACCACCATGGTCGAACGCAACAAGGAATACGTGCAGGCGGCGCGGGTCACGGGTGTGGCGCCCTTGCGCATCATGGTGCGCCACGTCTTGCCCAACGTGATGGGACCGGTGCTGGTGCTGGCCACCATCCAGGTGGCCACAGCCATCATTGCCGAGGCCACCCTCTCCTTCCTGGGTGTCGGCGTGCCGCCCACCTCCCCCTCGCTGGGCACACTGATCCGCGTCGGCAACGACTACCTCTTCTCCGGCGAATGGTGGATCACCGTGTTTCCGGGCCTGATGCTGATCCTGATCGCGCTCTCCGTGAACCTGCTGGGCGACTGGCTGCGCGATGCCCTGAACCCGCGCTTGCGTTAGAGCGTTGCCCCCACGCTCCACCGCTGCGCGGGTCGCCGCCCCCCAAAGGGGGCTAATTTTTCTTGGGGCGGCCCTGCGAAAAATTGACCAGCAACGGGTGGGCGACCCTCCTTAGAGTTTCGCCCCTATCTGCGGGAAAGCCCTAGCGCCAAGCCGCTGCGCGTATTGCATAGTGGCTTTTTTGTCTCAACGAGGTTTTCATGAATTTCAAACTCGCGCTCATCACCGCCGCCGCCGTTGCCGCGCTCGCCGCCAGCCCCGCTGTTTTGGCCAAACCCTTCAAGTGGTCCAGCGCCAGCGACATCCCCACACTGGACATCCATTCGCAAAACAACGCGCTGGGGAATGGCGTGCATGCCGCCATCTACGACTCACTGGTCTATTACAACAGCAGCACTTTCAAGGTCGAGGGCCTGCTCGCCACACGCTGGCAGGACATCTCGCCCACCCAAGTGCGCTTCACCCTGCGCCCTGGTGTGAAATTCAGCGACGGCTCGGGTCTGACGGCCGACGACGTGGTCTTCTCCATCAACCGGGCCATGGCCAAGACCTCCAACTTCACGGTCTACACCCAGGGCATCGACAAGGTGGTCAAAGTCAACGACGGCACGGTAGACCTTCTGCTCAAAGGCCCCAACCCGGTGCTCTTGAACCAGCTCACCGAGCTGCGCATCATGAGCAAGGCCTGGGCCGAGAAAAACAAGTCGGTAGACCCGAAAGACATCCGCGCCAAAGACGAAAACTTCGCCCACCGCAACGCCATGGGCACCGGCCAGTACACCGTCAAGGAGTGGCTGCCCGACCAGCGCCTGGTGCTGGCGAAAAACCCCAACTACTGGGGCAACAACGCCAGCAACGTCACCGAAATCATCTACACCCCCATCAAGGCCGAAGCCACCCGTGTGGCGGCGTTGCTCTCTGGAGAAGTTGATTTCATCCTCGACCCCAGCCCGCAAGACCTCGGCCGCCTGCGCTCAGCGTCCAACCTGAAAGTGGTCGACGGCATCGAGAACCGCACGATCTTTTTTGGCATGGACCAGTTCCGCGACGAGTTGCCAGGCTCCAATGTCAAAGGCAAAAATCCGCTCAAGGACCAGCGCGTGCGCATGGCGCTCTACCAGGCGATCGACATCAACAGCATCAACCGCGTGACCATGCGCGGCCTCTCGCAGCCCACCGGCGCGCTGGTGGCGCCGCAGGTGAACGGCTGGACGGAAGCCGTGCACCGCCGCCATGCCTATGACCCCGAGGCCTCCAAAAAGCTGTTGGCCGAAGCCGGGTACCCCAACGGCTTTGAGGTTGACTTCGCCTGCCCCAACAACCGCTACATCAACGATGAAGAAATCTGCCAGGCCGTCACCGCCATGTGGGCGCGCGCCGGCATCAAGGCCAAGCTGCGCACCCTGCCTCTGGTCACTTATTTCCCGATGATCCAGCGTTTTGAAGCCAGCATCTACATGCTCGGCTGGGGCGTGCCGACGTTTGACGGCCTTTACAGCCTTCAATCACTCACCCGCACGCTGGGCGCCGGCGGCGACGGCAACTACAACGTGGGCCGCTACAGCAACCAGCGCATGGACTACATCGTGGACCGCGTGAAAGCCGAGACCGACCTGCCCGTGCGCACCCGCCTGATGACCGAAGCGCTGCAGCTGCAAAACGACACCGTCGCCCACATCCCGCTGCACAACCAGATCATCCCGTGGGCGATGAAGAAAAACGTCGACGTGACGCACCGGGCGGACAACCGGCTGGACTGGCGGCTGATCAATGTGAATTGATTTTTCATTTTTGCGTTATTGAACAGTTGCCGCTGGCCCCTGCCCGGCCGCGGCGACAAGGCAAGGGGCGTGCGGTTTTGGTTCTGAATCACGCGCGGTTGCGAAAAATGGGTCAAGCTGGCGCTTGGCCATTTTTTGTTCTGTCTGAAGAATCAGTTCCACGCGCCTTCTGAACCAAAGCCCGGTCCCCTTGCCTTATCACCACGGCCTGCGTTGGTGGATACGGCTGGTCCGCCATACACGGCAAAGCGCCTGAAAGCTGCAAGGATCTCAATGCGCTTCGATTCCTTCAACAGCATCGGGTTTTGGCGCAATTCCAACTGTCCAGTGGCCGCCATCTTCCTTTTTGAGACGCAAAAGCTCGTAAGTCTTGACCATGTCTAGCAAACCGGAGTGGCCGTAAATCGTTGGAGAGAATCCTGGGTCGGTACGTTTCAGATATTGTCCGAGAGGGCCAAGTCCAACTTTGCCTTCTGAAGTGTTGCTGCTCAAGAGTGACACTGCCTCGATCAAAAACTTGGGACGTCGCTTGATAAGTGGCTTTGCTGGAATTGCTTTTGGCTGCTCCGGTTTAGCGGATAGCGCCTTTTTGTCCGTTGATTCGACTATTTCAGAAGGAACTTCTGGCGGCAACCATTCAAAAAATTGATCACTTGCGTTACGCAGTGCATCCGGCGTTTTTGCCTCGCCGACGATGCAGACTGTTGCGCCCCGCTCCCTGAGCTTGCGACACAGGTAAGCAAAATCTGAATCACTTGTCACTAGGCAAAAATTGTCTGCCCTTCCGTCGAACATGGCCTCCAACGCATCCAAAGCCAGCGCGATATCAGCCGTATTTTTTCCAGCCGCGTATTGGTACTGAAGGCACGGAGTGAATGCAAGTCGAACCAGTGCCTCCTGCCACTTATTTGCCAAAGTAGAGTGATTGCCATAGCCACGTCTCACAACTACCCGTCCAAATTGCGCTACAACACGTAGCGCGTGTTCAAGTATTTCTGGAGTGGTGTTGTCGCAGTCCACCAAAACCGCTACCCTTGCTTCGTGGATCGAATTTTGTCCATTCATTTTTAATTCCTCCCTTTTCCCGGATCATATCCATTGGTGACCGATTCTCGGAATCCTCCCATTGGCAAATATAGAGCCGAGCGCGGTGATTGGGCAATGCGACCAGGCTGTGGACTCACACGCGCATTGCCCGGTCGCCGCGCGGGCATTACTATAATAACAATAGCAAACTATTCAATAGATACATGACTTAAAAGGCAAAAAATTTAATATTTTTGAATTTTCAGGAAAATAATTAACATGGGTGTTAATTATTTTCTCAATCAGGCCAATTTGTTAATACCCATATTAATTATTGAACAAAACGGCCCATTCATGCGACCAGAATCGCCCTGAAGTCGTTCACATTCGTCAAGGTCGGCCCCGTGACGATTGAGTCACCCAGCGCCTGGAAGAAACCGTGGCCGTCGTGTTGGTCCAGGCTCGCGCGGGGATTGATGCCTTTTGCCCAGGCGCGCGCCAGGGTGTCGGGCGCGATCACGGCGCCGGCGATTTCTTCTGCGCCGTCTACGCCATCGGTGTCGCCTGCCAGCGCATACACGCCTGCCTGGCCTTGCAGCGCCACCGCGAGCGCGAGCAGGAACTCGACGTTGCGGCCTCCCCTGCCTCTAGTTGCGTCGTCGCCTTTCATCGTCACCGTGGTTTCACCGCCTGAGAGCAATACACACGGCGTCCTGAACGGCTGGCCGCGCGTGGCCACCTGGCGGGCGATACCGGCCATGGTTTTTCCCAGGTCGCGCGCTTCGCCTTCGAGGCTGTCGCCCAAAATATAAGGCGTGATACCGGCAGCGCGCGCCACGTTGGCGGCGGCTTCCAGCGCGATTTGCGGCGCGGTGATGGTGCGCGTTTCAGTATTTTTCAATCGGGCATCGCCAGGCTTGAGGGATTCGCCCACGCCGCTGGCCAGCAAGGCGCGCGCAACCTCAGGCACGTCGATGCGATAACGCGCCAGAATGGCCAGCGCATCAGCGCAGGTGGTGGGGTCGGGCACCGTGGGGCCTGAAGCGATGTCGCTCGGATCGTCGCCCGGCACGTCGGAAATGAGCAGCGTGAGCAGCCGCGCGGGATGGCAAACGGCTGCCAGGCGACCACCCTTGACAGCCGAAAGATGGCGCCGCACGCAGTTCATCTCGGTGATGGTGGCGCCGCTCTTCAGCAGGGCCGAATTGATGGCCTGCTTGTCAGCCAGCATCAGCCCTTCTCCCGGCGCCACCAGCAGCGACGAGCCGCCGCCGGAGATCAGGGCGATCACGAGATCATCAACGGTCAGATTGCTGACCAATTGGCGCAACCGTTGTGTCGCTAGCAGACCGGCCTCGTCTGGCACGGGGTGCGCGGCCTGCACGATTTCGATGCGCTGGCAAGGCACTTCGTAGCCATAGCGGGTGATGACCAGGCCCGTCAATGCGTCAAGCGGGCCTTTCCAGTGGTCTTCCAGCGCGCGCGCCATGGCCGCCGAGGCTTTGCCGGCGCCGATGATGATCGTGCGGCCCTTGACCGATGCAGGGTCTGGCAAATACGCAGGCAGGCACAGCGTGGGTTGCGCGGCAGCAATGGCCGCGTCGAACATAGCGCGCAGCAAAACCCCCGGCTGCCGGTTCATGTAATCGGCGCGGGGTTGAACAACACCAGCGCGTTGTGCAGCTTCCAGTGCTCGGCCCAGGTCTTTTTGCGGCCACTGGCCACGTCGAGCATCAGGCGGAACAACTCCCAACCAACCTCTTCAATCGTCTTGCTGCCGTCGGCAATCGTGCCGGCATTCACGTCCATCAGGTCGTGCCAGCGCCGCGCCAGGTCGCTGCGAGTGGCCACCTTGATCACCGGACATTCGGCCAGGCCATAAGGCGTGCCGCGCCCGGTGGTAAACACATGCAGGTTCATGCCGGCGGCCAGTTGCAGCGTGCCGCAAATGAAGTCGCTGGCGGGCGTGGCGGCATAGGTCAGACCTTTTTGCCTGAGCTTTTCTCCGGGCGCCAACACGCCGGTGATGGGCGCCGAGCCGCTTTTGACGATTGAGCCCATGACCTTCTCGACAATGTTCGACAGGCCGCCCTTCTTGTTGCCCGGCGTGGTGTTGGCGCTGCGGTCCACACTGCCGCGTTTCAGGTAGGCGTCGTACCAAGCCATCTCGCGGATCATCGCCTCGGCCACCTCGGGGGTGGACGCGCGCGACGTGAGCTGGTCAATGCCGTCGCGCACTTCCGTCGTTTCCGAAAACATCACGCTGGCGCCGGCACGCACCAAAAGATCGGTGCAATACCCCACTGCCGGGTTGGCCGTGACGCCGGAAAACGCATCGCTGCCGCCACACTGCACACCGACAACCAGTTCGCTGGCGGGCACGGTGACGCGACGGCGGGCGTCCAGGCGCGTGAGGTGTTGTGTGGCCTGGCTCATGATGGCGTTGACCATGGACATGAAGCCCACATGGGCGTCGTCTTGCAGGCAGACAACGTCGAGCGTTTTGGCTTCGCCGCGTTCGTCGATCAGCGGGATTGAACCGGGCGGCAACAGGCGTTCTGGCTGCAGTTTCTCGCAGCCCAGGCTCACCACCATCACCTCGCCGCCGAAATTCGGGTTCAGGCTGATGTTGCGCAGTGTGCGGATGGGGATGATGGCGTCGGGCGCGTCAATCGCTACACCGCAGCCGTAGCTGTGCTCGAGCGCCACCACGTCGTCCACATTCGGAAACTTCGGCAGCAAATCGGCCTTGATGCGCTGCACCGCAAAGTCGGTCACGCCGGCTACAC
>JANNEZ010000292.1:0-6373 GCA_031379255.1 Rhodoferax sp.
CAAAGTACAAAAGGAAGGCGAAGGCGCCGGCATTGGTTTGAGCATTACCCAACAATTGGTGGTGTTGATGGGTGGAGAAGTCGGCGTGCAAAGCCAATTGGGCGTCGGAACAGAGTTTTGGTTTGAGTTGCCGCACCACGCCTCGGACGCCGTTGAAGTGTTGGCAGAGCCCCAAGTGACTAGCGCCCGGCCAGAATCAGACGGTACCCGTTTCCGCGTGTTGTGCATCGACGACAACCCGGTCAACCTGCGGCTGATCACCCAAATTCTGGCCAAACGCCCGAATATTGAGGTCATCACGGCCCCCACGCCGGGGCTGGGAATTCAAATTGCATTGGCACAAAAACCCGACTTGATCCTGTTGGACATCAACATGCCCGGCATGGACGGCTACCAGGTGCTTGACGTGCTCAAGACGTACAGCCGCACGAAAAACATTCCGATCGTCGCGGTGACCGCCAATGCGATTCCGCGCGACATCGAGAAAGGCGGCACGGTTGGACTTGACGCCTACCTCACCAAACCGCTGGACGTGCGGACATTTCTCGAGACCGTTGACAAGTACCTGGCCGCGCCCGTTACTTGAGTCAGGCGGCTTTTTTCAGAGCCCCGGCGGGCGCAAACATGGCCTCCATCTCACGCCGCACCTTATAGGCGTCGGTGGTGGTGTCCATCGCGACATCGGCCCAGTTCAGGCTTTGGCCTTTCTTGACCGGGCGCACCACCTTGACCTGATGCGCCAGGCCCAAGGGCAAACCGCCCATCTGCACAGATTTTTCCGCAGGCAACAACTTGCCCCACACCGTGTAACCACCTTCCCCATCGAGCATGTCGCCGGGTTTCAAATCCTTCTTGGCGGTGGCCACCACGTCGGCGTTCCAGCAGGTCGCGACGCCGGTCGGCTCACCACGCAGCGCCACGCTGGCCACTGACACACCGACTTCCAGGCCGATCAGGTGCCAGCGTTTGTACAAGGTGAAATACCGCCCGCTCGGGTCGGTGTGGGCGTTGTACTCCTCAAAACAGTTGCGGATGTAGTCGGTTTCGCCCTCCACCGTGACCCACACGCCCATGCGGATGTCGTAGGGAATCTTGCGGCCATTGGTTTCCAGCGACGAGATGACTTCGACCATGCCTTTGCGCTCGAGCACGCCGCCCTCGGAGATGGGTCGGGTCACAAACGGGATGTCCTCCACACTCGCGGGCGGGTACAAGAGGCCGTTGCTCGGCACGGTCAATCCCGTGGCGTTGGCCACCGCCGTGGATTCAATCGAAGGCTTGGAGCCGTCCAGAAAACTGTTGAACATCTTCGGGTTCAAACCGCCGCGCAGCGCCTGCTCGGGTGTGAGGCCGTAGTTTCCCCATACCGTTTCGGGTGTCGACTCGCAAAAATGCGGCAGCCATTTGTGGCCGCGCCCGGCCGCCACCACCGGAAAGCCACAAGTGCGGGCCCAGTCCACCAGATCGCAAATCAAGGCCGGTTGGTCGCCAAACGCCAGGGAATAGACCACGCCGGCATCCGCAGCCTTTCGAGCCAGCAGCGGCCCGCAAAACGCGTCGGCCTCCACCGTGACATTGACCACATGTTTGCCGTGTTTGAAAGCCAGCAAACAATGTTCAACTGCTGCCACCGGGTTGCCAGTGCACTCGACGATGATGTCGATCTGCGGGTTTGTAACCACAGCTTGCCAGTCATCGGTGATCCAGGTGGAGCCATTCTTGAGGGCCGCTTGCGCCGATTCGGCGGCACAGGCCGCTGGCAACCAGCCGACTCGTGTGAGGTTGGTTCGCGCCGCATCCGGGTTCAAATCGGCAATCGCCACCAAATGCACGCCCGGCGTGCGCGGGATTTGCGCCAGGTACATCGAACCGAATTTGCCGGCGCCAATCAGGCCGATGCGCACCGGTTTGTTGTCAACCGCGCGTTGCTGGAGTTTGGTGTAAAGGTTCATTTGTCTCTCGTTTTGAGGGCGTCAAGCGGCCTTGCGCTCGGCTGCAATCTCTTCCATTGAGGTTTGCATGGCCGTCGCAGGCACACCGTCTTTCCACGGCAAATCCACCGGGTAAGGCGTGACCAGGCAGTCGTCCGGCAGGCATTCGATGGGTGTGAAATCGCGGTGCGCGATGTATTCGGGGCGCTTGAAACGGCGGATGTGGTTGCTCACCGCGCACAGGCTCAGGTACACCGCCACGCGGTTGAACGGTGACAGGTTGGCGCCCGAGGCATGCACCAGACAGGAGTGGAAGAGAATCATCGAGCCGGCCGGGCCTTTGGGGCTGACGATGCCGCCCCCGACGTTGTGGCCATCAGCGTCGTACCTGCCCTTGTCACCGGCCCGTTGCACCAGCTGGCGGATCAGGTTGTTGTCCACCGTCCACAATGGGTAACTGGTGGTCGTCAAATCGTGTTTGGCATCGACCACGCCCTTTTTGTGGCTGCCGGGGATGAACATCAGTGGGCCGTTGAATTCGTTCACATCGTCCAGAAAAATCGCGATGTTCATGGCGCGCTCAGAAGGCATCAGGTCGTCATTGAGCCAGGTGCCGTAGTCCTGGTGCCACTGCCACACGTCACCTTCAAACGCCATCTTGCCGTTGATCTTGAACTGGTGCATGTAGAGTTTTTCACCCAGCAAGTCCTCCACCGGCTGGATCATGCGCGGGTGGCGCGCCAGCCGCGCGAAGGGCTCGCTGTACATGTGCGCGGCGAAGTTGGTGCGCACCGCCTCTTTGCCTTTTTCGCGCACGTTGTAGTCTTCGCGCCGCTCGTAGAGCGCGGGCACGGCGTCAATCAGATTTTTCGTCTCCGTCGACGTGAAGTGGCCAGGGAAAAACAAATAACCGTCGCGGTCGAATTGGGCTTTTTGTTCAGGGCTGAGTTTCATAGGGCTGTCCTTCAATGTCGGCAATCAAGTTGAAAGCTTACACCTGTTCGATGGGCTTGCAGTTTCAGAACCATGCACAATACCCAGCGCCTGCCTGCTGCGGGCTTGAGCGTCAATCGAAAATCACAAGGAGACAGTGACATGAGTTGCCAAATGCCATTTCCTTCTCAAACCGTGCCCAAGCTCCGCGTTTGGTTCTCCATGGGAATCGCCGCGCTGCTGGGTGCCTGCGCCAGCATCAATCAGGGTCCGATGACACAACCCGTGATTGGTACCAAAACCAAAGGCATTCTCAATGTCGATGGCCTGCAATTCAAGGACTCGAACGGCAACGGCAAGCTTGACCCCTACGAAGACTGGCGCCTGCCCGTTGATGGGCGTGTGAGCGACCTGCTGGCCAGGATGAGTCTGGAAGAAAAGGCCGGGATGATGCTGATCGACACGTTGAATGCGGGTTGCGGCGGCAGCGTGTCTCCAGCAGCCACCAATTTCATCGACATGCAGAAGATGACGCGCTTCATTCTTCGCAACGTGGTTAAAGGCGCCAGCGACAAATGCGATGGCAGCGTGCCATCCGGCCGCAGCGGCAACGCCGTGACGCCATTGCAAATGGCAACGTTCACCAACGCGATCCAGGCCATGGCGGAAGCCAAGCCCCTGGGCATCCCGGTGCAGTTCAAGGACAACGCGCGCAACCACTACGAGACCGACCCGCGCTTTGGCATATCGGCCGGTGCCGGCGCTTTCACTGAATTCCCCAAGGAAGCGGGCATTGCTGCGGCAGCGCTTGGCACGGGCGACATGTCGCCGGTCAAGCGGCTGACCGAAGTGATGGGCCAGGAATGGAACGCGATTGGCCTGCGCGGCATGTATGGCTACATGGCCGACCTGGCCACCGAGCCGCGCTGGTACCGTGTGCAGGAGACGTTTACCGAAGATGCCGACCTGAACGCCCGCATCATGACGGCGCTGGTGCAAGGCCTGCAAGGCGGCCCGGTCAACACCAGGTCTGCCGTGGCATTGACCATGAAGCATTTCCCAGGCGGCGGCCCGCAAGAGCTGGGGCTCGATCCGCACTACTCTTTTGGCAAGAACCAGGTGTATCCGGGCGGCAATTTCGGCTACCACCTGAAACCTTTTGTCGCTGCTGTCAACGCCGGTGTATCGGCCATCATGCCCTACTACGGCGTGCCCATCAGCGTCATTTATGACGGCGTCACCTACGACCAGACCGGTTTTGCGTTCTCCAGACAAACCGTGACCGGTCTTCTGCGCGGCAAGCTCGGCTTCGCGGGTTATGTGAACTCGGACACCGGCATCATCAATGCCCGTGCCTGGGGTCTGGAGAGCAGGACAGTGCCCGAGCGCGTGGCCGCTGCCGTCAACGGCGGCACGGACATTTTGTCCGGCTTCAGCACCAACAAGACCATCACGGACCTGGTGGCTGCCAAACTGATCAGCGAAGCCCGTGTCACCGAGGCAGCCAAACGCTTGCTTGGCGAGCAGTTCAAGCTCGGTTTGTTTGAAAACCCGTATGTCGATGCCAGCACGGCCACCAGCATCATTGGCAGTGACGCCAATCGCGCCAAGGGGTTTGAAGTCCAGAAACAGTCCATCGTGCTGTTGCAAAACCAGGATCAGGCAGTGGGCGTGGCGGTGGGCAAAATCCTGCCACTCAAGACCGGTGCCAGGGTGTACACCATGGGCATGGGCAAGGCTGATGTCGAGAAGCATGGCTATCTGGTGACCGATGGCAACTACGCAGCGGGCCAGACCCGCAGCAGCGCCGCCGGCCAGGATGCCGCCATCATCCGGGTGCAGGTCAGGAATGTGAACACCAATGCTTACCGCAGCAAGGACCCGGCCACCGGCGCCAACCCGGCCTTTCTCAACCCGCTTACCGGCAAGACCTGGGGCGCGCAAGACCCCTGTGTGACCGACCCCGCCATGAACACGGCTTGTGTGGACGACAGCGGCACGGGTGGCCTGATTTTTGGCGGCGCCTTGCCCTGGGAGACCAACAACCTGTCATTCACCACGATGGCCGCGTCGAAGTCCTGGCAAATAACGCCTTCACTGGCCGACATTCAGGCCGTCATGAAAGAAGTCGGTGCGAAAAAAACCATTCTCACGGTCTACTTCCGTAACCCCTACGTGCTTGACGATGCCAGCGGCTTGAAGAACGCAGGCGCCATCATGGCCAACTTCGGAGTGAGCGACAACGCGCTGCTGGAGGTAATCAGTGGCAAATTCAAACCGCAGGGCAAATTGCCGTTTGCGCTGGCCAACAACCTGCAGGCGGTGATTGACAACCAGCCAGATGTGCCGGGCTACCCGGCAAAAGACACGCTGTATCCGTACGGATTTGGTTTGGGCTTTTGATTCAGCCGTCCGGCAGCGCTCCGACTACCGAAGTCCTCAAGGCGGCTTTCGTCCACGATGCTGTTGCGCAGTATGCCCAGGCCGTCCACTTCGACCTCGCAAACATCACCGGCTTTAATTCACAGTAGCAGCGTGCCCGCGATGATGACGTCGCGGATGTTGGTGCCTGGCGCCTCCTGGCCAAACAGTCGGCATCAAGGCGCCGGCTGCTCCTGGTTGCTGATGAAGTTTTCTGGCACGGCCGGCCCCCAGACGTAGAGCGAATCTTCGGGGGGGTGGTCGGCGGCGGGCCAGTCGAGATCGGGTGGAATGAAGTCGATCCCGGCGGAATACTCGCAAAAGCTGCCCCAGGGGTCTTCGACGTAGTTGAAGAAGTTCGATCCCAGCACGTGGCGGCCAACGCCCCAGCCTTTGCCCCAGCCCGCATTGCGCATCTGCTCCATGCCCTTGCCAACTTCGTCAGCGCTGCCCACGTCCCAGCTGCTGTGGTGCAGGCCCGGCGCGTGGGATTTGGCGAAGGCCAGAAGGTGGTGGTCGCTGCCGTGCGGCGTATGGGTAAAAGCGATGATGTCGCCAGAGTGGTCCGACAGGCGCAGGCCCAGGAACGATGTGCAAAACGCCACCTGCGCCGTCACGTCGGGCGTGAATTTCAGAATATGCGACAGGTAGCGCGGATGCACGGGCGCCACCTTGCTGCGGCTCGGCGCTGCGCCCTGGCCCGGTGGCACGGGCGGCACCGGGCTGGCCGGTGACGGGGCAGAGGGCGATACCTTGCCGGCCACCACCAACTGCACGGCGGTGCCGTCCGGGTCGCGCAGCCACAGCCCTTTGCCATCACCCAGCGGGTGCGGCGCGATGCCAATGCCACGCTCGGCAATGCGCTGGCGGAAAACCGGTTCGTCTTGCGCGTAAATGCCAAAGCTGAAGTACTGCAACTGTTTGCGCTCGCCCGCCTGCAGCACAGACGCCCAGCAGTGCGGATGGCCAAAAGTGTATAGGTCCAGCCGGGCCCCTGCACCTGTACCCGATGGGCGCACGTCCAGGCCAAAGGCAGCGTAGAACTTTTCGGCAACCTGAAGATCGGGAACGGTAAAAACAAAACGGTC
>JANNEZ010000304.1:0-7345 GCA_031379255.1 Rhodoferax sp.
GTGCACGGACCTGTTGGAGCTTGTCTGAAATCATCGTCATAATGCCGCAAAGCGTATCAAACCTCCGAGGTATTTTGTGGACATTACCCAACTGTTGGCGTTCAGCGTGAAAAACAAGGCTTCTGACCTGCATTTGTCCGCCGGTCTTCCGCCGATGATCCGGGTGCATGGCGACGTGCGCCGCATCAATGTGGAGGCGCTGGACCACAAGGCCGTGCACGCGATGGTGTATGACATCATGAACGACACCCAGCGCAAAAACTATGAAGAGTTTCTGGAGATCGATTTTTCGTTCGAAATTGAAGGGCTGGCGCGGTTTCGCGTCAACGCGTTTAACCACGAGCGTGGCGCGGGCGCGGTATTCCGCACCATTCCCAGCAAGATTTTGTCCCTGGAGCAGCTCAACGCGCCGAAGATTTTTGCCGATCTCGCGTTGAAGCCGCGTGGCATGGTTTTGGTGACCGGTCCCACCGGCTCCGGCAAATCCACCACGCTGGCCGCGATGGTGAACTATTTGAACGAAACCGAGTTCGGCCACATCCTGACCGTGGAAGACCCGATTGAATTTGTGCACGAGTCCCGCAAGTGCCTGGTCAACCAGCGCGAAGTCGGACCCCACACACTGAGTTTTGCCGCCGCGCTGAAATCCGCCCTGCGCGAAGACCCGGACGCCATTCTGGTGGGCGAGATGCGCGACCTGGAGACCATCCGCCTGGCGATGACGGCGGCTGAGACCGGACACCTGGTGTTTGGCACGCTGCACACCTCCAGCGCCGCGAAAACCATCGACCGCATCATTGACGTGTTTCCCGCCGAGGAAAAAGAGATGGTGCGGGCCATGTTGTCGGAGTCGCTGCAGGCTGTGATTTCACAAACGCTGTGCAAAACCAAGGATGGCCAGGGGCGGGTTGCCGCCCATGAAATCATGCTCGGAACCAGCGCCATCCGCAATTTGATCCGCGAGGCCAAGGTGGCGCAGATGTATTCGTCGATTCAAACCGGCAACAATGTCGGCATGCAGACGCTGGACCAGAACCTGACCGATCTGGTCAAGCGCAATATCATCAGTCCGGCCGAAGCACGCAGCAAAGCCAAGATACCGGAAAATTTCCCCGGATAAATGAACAATCAAGCGATGCTGCAGGCGCATCAGATCGAACGGAGCAGACCATGACGGGACTTTTTGGCGGAAAAGGCAAGGATTTTGAAGATTCGCGGGGAAATGCCCCGGATTCGGTCATGTTCTCCACGGCATTTGCCGGCCTGGGACTGGAGCCGGCGCTGCTGGTTCCCTGGGAGGCGCGGGCCGTGGAAATCGACGCCAAGCGCTTGAGCTCAGAACGTGGCGCGCGCCAACTGCAGGACGTCTGGTTGAATGACAAATACATGAACCAGCTGGACCAAGCGTCGATTGGCAACCTGGCCCGGTTTTTTGACTTTGCCCACGTTGCGGGCAACCGTGATGTGATCCGCCAGGATGAATACGGCAATTTCATGGTCGTGCTGCTCAAGGGGAACATCGCGGTGGATCGGGTGCAGCCCTGGGGAGAGCGCCTTCGGTTGGCCGAAACCCGCGCAGGTGAGATTCTGGGAGAGATGTCCTTGTTGGACAGTGGCATCCGTTTTTCCACCTGTACCTCGCTGGACGATTGTGAATTGGCGGTGTTGAGCGCTGAAGGCATGGATGAGATGATGGACGCCGACCCGAAGCTGGCAGCCAGTTTGATTGCCCTGTTGGCGCGCAAACTCTCGCTGCGCCTGCGGGTGGTCAGTGCGCGTTTGAGCGACACCAAGTCCACCGGATCCAAGTAACAAAGCTGCATGACGCTGAAATTGGGGAGTAACACATTTCATGGAACGCGATCAGGCCACAAAATTCATCAATGACCTTCTGAAGTTGCTGGTCAGCCGCGCTGGAAGCGATCTGTTCATCACGGGAGACTTTCCGCCCGCCATCAAGGTGGACGGCAAGGTCACCAAGGTTTCGCCGCAACCCCTGAACGCGTCGCACACCCTTGCGTTGGCGCGTTCCGTGATGAACGACAAGCAGGTGGCTGAGTTTGAACGCACCAAGGAGTGCAATTTCGCTATCTCGCCACCCGGTGTGGGGCGTTTTCGCGTCAATGCGTTTATTCAGCAGGGCAAGGTGGGCATGGTGATGCGGGTGATTCCTGCCGTGTTGCCCACGATCGACGGCTTGGGTGTGCCGCAGGTGCTGAAGGAAGTGGTGCAATCCAAACGGGGCCTGTGCATCCTGGTAGGCGCCACCGGTTCCGGCAAGTCCACCACGCTGGCGGCCATGGTTGACTGGCGCAATGAAAACTCCTATGGGCACATCATCACCATTGAAGACCCGGTGGAATTTGTGCACATGCACAAGAATTGTGTGGTGACACAGCGGGAAGTGGGCCTTGATACCGACAGCTGGGAGATCGCCCTCAAAAATACCCTGCGCCAGGCGCCGGACGTGATTTTGATGGGGGAGATCCGCGACCGCGAAACCATGGAACACGCGGTGGCTTTTGCCGAAACCGGCCACCTGTGCCTGGCCACCTTGCACGCCAACAGCGCCAACCAGGCGCTGGACCGGATCATCAATTTTTTCCCGGAAGAGCGGCGGGCGCAATTGCTGATGGATCTTTCGCTGAATTTGAAGGCTTTGGTGTCTCAGCGCCTGATTCCCAAACAGGACGGCAAAGGGCGCTCGGCGGCTGTGGAAATCCTCCTGAACACGCCGCTCATCTCTGATTTGATTTTCAAAGGCGATGTCTCCGAGATCAAGGAGATCATGAAGAAAAGCCGCAACCTGGGCATGCAAACCTTTGACCAGGCCTTGTTTGACGCCTATGAGGCCAACGTCATCAGTTACGAAGATGCATTGCGCAATGCCGATTCGCTCAACGATCTGCGCTTGCAGATCAAACTTAACAGCCAGCGCGGAAAGTCTCATGATCTCAGCGCTGGCACTGAAAACTTCGCTATCGTTTAATTCAAGTCATGTCCAGCATCAATCCAAAAACATACGAACCCGCAACATCCCGCAAAGTGGCCTTCCTGGGTTTGGGCGTCATGGGTTACCCCATGGCCGGCCACCTGGCCAGCGCGGGGCATCAAACCACGGTTTACAACCGCACGCCAGCCAAATCTTTGGCTTGGTGCGCAGAATTTGCTGGCGGCCACCATGCGCCGACCCCGCGTGAGGCTTCCCAAAACTCCGACATCGTGTTTTGCTGCGTTGGGAATGACACCGATTTGCGCCATGTGGTGTTGGGCCCCGATGGTGCCTTCTCCGGAATGAAGCCGGGAGCCATCTTTGTGGACCACACAACGGCATCCGCGGATGTGGCGCGAGAGCTGTCGGCGGCTGCCCAGAAAGCCGGAATCCAGTTTATTGATGCGCCCGTTTCGGGTGGCCAGACGGGCGCTCAAAACGGGCTGCTCACCGTGATGTGTGGTGGTGACGCTGCGGCGTTTGATTCAGTCAAGGCCACGGCCATGGCCTTTTCACGCGCATTCACGTTATTGGGTGCAAGCGGCGCCGGTCAGCTGGCCAAAATGGTGAATCAAATCTGTATTGCCGGCCTGGCGCAGGGATTGAGTGAGGCGATCGCATTCGGCCAACGCGCCGGATTGGACATGGCGCAGGTGCTGGATGTGATTGGGAAGGGGGCCGCGCAAAGTTGGCAAATGGACAATCGGGGAAAAACCATGGTTGCCGGCAAATTTGACTTCGGATTTGCTGTGGATTGGATGCGCAAAGACTTGGGCTTGGTGCTGGATGAGGCCAAGCGCAACGGCGCAAAGTTGCCAGTGACCGCGTTGGTGGACCAGTTTTATGCCGATGTCCAGGAACTGGGTGGCAAACGGTGGGACACGTCGAGCCTGATCACGCGATTGAAGTGATGCCCTAACGCTGGAGTCCCGGATTACTGCTGCGGAGCTGGCGCAGGCAAGAGACGCTTTAATTCCTCTTCGGAGATGATCTCCAACACACGAACGAGCCGCTGGACGCCGACTACGCCGCGGGCGATTTCGGTGGCGCGGTCCGCCTCGCGTTGGGTCACTCGGCCCATCAAATAGGTAGTTCCCCGCTCGGTGACCACTTTGAAGGCGTTGGCATACAGGTCTTTGGCGTCGACCATGCCAGCCTTGACTTTGCCCGTTACCAGCGAATCAGATGAGCGCTGGGAAAGCGTCGAATTGCCCAATACCGCCAATTCGTTGACGATGGCCCTGACGTTTTCAACTTTGGCCACGGTTTGCTCTACGAGTTGCTTGTCTTGCGCCGTGGGGACTTCTCCGGTCAGCAAAACCTGCCGGTTGTAACTGGTGATGTTGACATGAGCCCGCTCGCCCAGCGCTTCGCGGATCCTGGCGCCACCGCGCAATTCAATGCCTTCATCCTCCAGCTGCGCGCCAGACGTGCGCCGATCCGTGGCGACCAGCGTCCCGCCAACCACAGCGCCACCCACGATCAGTGGCACCAACGGAACACAAGCACTCAAGGTGGCGCCCAGACACGCCACGGCCAACGCCGAATTGAGGCTTCTGCGCAGTGAATTGAGGATTTTCAATGAGATGTTCATTCAGCAGAATCCTGTTCGCCAAGTAGTTGGTTGTCGACCGCGTCGCAAATGCTGTGGATCACAAGGATATGAACTTCCTGGATCCTGATCGTCCGATCGCTCGGCACACAGACATGCACGTCGGTGTCACGCAAGGCTAGAGCCATCTTGCCGCCATTTCGGCCGGTCAAAGCGACCACGGTCATTTCGCGCTCATGGGCTGCTTCGATTGCAGCCAAAACGTTGGCCGAATTCCCGCTGGTCGAAATGGCCAACAAAACGTCGCCGGCAGAACCCAGGGCCCGAACCTGTTTTGAAAATACCACGCTGTAGTCATAGTCGTTGGCGATCGACGTGAGAATCGAGCTGTCAGTGGTCAATGCAATGGCCCCAAGCTCGGGGCGTTCCCGTTCAAACCGCCCGACAAACTCGGCAGCAAAATGTTGGGCATCTGCGGCTGATCCGCCATTGCCGCAGGACAGTACTTTTCCACCACTGGTCACGCAAGCAAGGATAGCCTCGACCGCAGACGCAATCGGTTTGCTCAAGACCTGCGCCGATTGGTATTTCAGGTCTGCACTGTCAATAAAGTGTTGTTGAATTCGTTGCTCAAGCATGAAGTCAATCATAACCGCGCGGTGCGTGACGACATGCAACAGCCCGTCGATGGCCGCTCACCCCCAAAAAGGGATTTTCATTTGTGGCTACGTGGCTTCAAATGCGCCACGTATCCAGGATATCGAGCCGCCTTCAATCGTCACAACGTCAAACCGGCATGGCGGTGTAATGGTCAGGCGCATCAGGTAAAACCGCGCTGCGAAGGTGATGTGCCGTTGCTTGGTAAAACTTATGCTTGCAGCGGCGCCACCATGGCTTGCTGAAGCCCGCCTGCGGACTTCCACGAACACGGTTGTGCCGTCCGCCTCCTTCATGATCAAGTCGATTTCGCCGCCACCGCGTCCCGGCGTTCGATAATTGCGCTGGATCAAGCGAAGGCCGGCCCGCTGCAGATGCCTGAGAGCCAATTCTTCCGCAGCGTCACCAACCTGTTTGGTGGTCTGTAGTTGCGTTCCAGGCGTTTTGTCCGAAGAGTTAGTCGATTTCAAGGATGGGAAGCACCGTGGTTTCAATCAACACCTACGTTTCAGCCCTGGCGGCAGCGCATGAAGTGGCGTCTTCGCAGCATTATCCGCACGGCGCGCTTTACGTGGTGGCGACTCCCATTGGCAACCTTGCGGACATCAGTTTGCGTGCGTTGCATGTGTTGAGCTTGGCGGAAACCATTGCCTGTGAAGACACGCGTCACTCCCACGCGCTGCTGCGTGCATTTGGAATCGATAAAGCATCCCCTCAAATGCTCGGAGTCCACCAGCACAACGAGGCAGAAGCGTCAATCGCCGTCATCGAACGCCTGCGCCAGGGGCAACGTGTGGCCTACGTAAGCGATGCCGGTACGCCCGGCATCAGCGACCCGGGTGCACGCCTTTCTGCCGCCGTACGCGCGCACGGGATCCGGATCATTCCAGTCCCCGGCTCAAGCAGTGTGACGGCACTGCTCAGCGTTGCAGGCGTTTCGACGGACGGATCTGACGCTTTGGGATTTCTGTTTGCCGGATTTCTTCCTGGCAGGGCCGTACAGCGCGCAGAATTTGTACGCAGCCTTGAAAAAGAGACGCGTTGTATCGTTGTGCTTGAAGCGCCCCACAGAATCGAATCTGCGGCTTTGACACTCGCGGAATTGGGTGGCCGAAACATCACCATTGGGCGGGAACTTACCAAGCAATTCGAGGAGATTGCGACGATTCAGGCCTGTGATTTTCCGGCCTGGCTTGCACACAGCCCTAGTCGCCTGAGAGGCGAGTTCGCCCTGGCGATTCACCCGGCAGGAAAGAGCAGCGCCCCTGGCGATGACCACAAGGTGCTGAAGTTGCTGCTGTCAGTGTTGCCCCTCAAGACGGCCGTTCGGCTCACAGCCGAGATTACTGGAGAGCCCAAGAACGCGTTGTACGAAGCGGCGTTGGCGTTGAGAGTGGGGGCGGACGCTTGAACGCACCGCAGTTGCAGGTGCCACCGATCCCCGGTCAATTCTGGATTTTTCGGCCGAAGAGATGGATTCTGCGCGGTAAGGACGCACGATGCAGCAAGGGGAGTTACACAATTGCTTGGCGCCCAGGAGGCAATTGACAGCGCCTGGCAACATGCTAAAAATATAGCTGTGGCGTGTGGTTTTATGGGCTCTTAGGGGTGATGCAGCAGAGAATGGGAAGCCTCAACCTAGCGAGGCCGTAAATAAGACATGACAGTCTTACCGGCCACTGGAAAAGACGTGCTATAGTCGCCGGCTCAGCTCAATTCAGCACAGAGATGGACTGAGCGAGGTGGCAGTCCCGAACAGGGATTGAAACCGAAGAGGATTGAGTAGCAAATAATTTTCGGTTGGTTGACGGTTTGATGAAAAACGTCATATAATTTGAGGCTCTGCTAAAAACTGCGATGTGTTTGACGTCTAGCAAGACAAAAAGACAAAGCAATTTAGCAAAGACCCTCGATTTGACGGGGTTTTGAATTCCGGTATATAATCGAAGGCTCGGCTGATTTCAGCCAACGACAAAACAAAGCGGTCAGCAACTGCGGCGGGAAAGTCGGGTTCATTAAAAATTTACAGCCGATAAGCGTGGGCGTTTGAAGGCAATTGCCAAGTTCTTCGGAACCAAGTCGAAAGACTTTAAACGCTCATGAAGTAAAAAAGACAAGAAATTCAGATGTGAAGAAATTCGCAA